>CAJFMW010000090.1 GCA_904392525.1 uncultured Eisenbergiella sp. | reverse complement strand
AACCTGTATAATCTGCCATACAGTGTTGAGGAAATCTATGGCCTGCATTCTTCCGGAAAATACCAGAATACCAGAAAAGTATATCAGCAGATGTACCGGATTTATTCTGATACACAGAATTGAATGACAAAAACGGGCTTTTTATGACATTATAGCCACAAATTCATATAACTGTGATATTAATATTCAAATAGGGTAAAACCGGCTTTGAGAGGGACAGAGATGATAAGAATATGTCTGGCGGACGATGAGGCGGAATTCCTGGCTCTCATGAAGGGGCTGCTTGAGAACTATCTGGCTGAAAAAGCAGTTTTATGTGAAATTGACGCTTATGAAAACCCGGAGCCGCTGTACTGGGAGTTCCTGGAAAAAAGGGAATACGACATCTGCTTTCTGGATATTGAGATGCCGCAGATGGACGGCAGGGAGCTGGCGGAAAAAATCCGGAAGTTAAGCGATTCCACGAATATTGTGTTTCTGACTTCCCATAAAGAGTTCATAAAAGCCGGATACCGGGTCAGGGCGTTTGATTTTATCACGAAGGATATGGTCAGAGAAGAAATACCGGACGTCCTGGACAGGCTTCTGCAAAAGCTGGAGCGGGATGAAAAGAAGTTTTACACAATAAGGACCCATTCCAGATATGAAAAAATACCGTACCATGATATCATCTGTATTTACAAGCAGAATCAGAATGTACGTTTTGTATTGAAAGCGGAGGAAAAGCAGGAGAGGAAGGCAATCCGAAAGGTACTGGAAGAGCTGGACGGAAATGGATTCCTGCTCGTGGAAAGAGGCTGTATCGTCAATCTGGAGCATACAGACAGGATCAATGCACGTCAGGTGATTCTGAGCAATGGCAGCGCACTGACCATAAGCAAAGAGCATATCCAGGAAGTGAGAGAGCGTCTGGGAATGTATTGCGCGAATCAGGCGGCAGACAGGCAGGGATGAAAAATGAAGGAAATTTTGGAGATATTTGTCTGCTGCCTGGAAATCTGTATTCCCTATTGGTGGACAGGAAAGCTGGTGGAAAAAAGAGAATTACGGCGCGGCATAAAAGTCCTGTGGAATATCTGTTTATTGATATGGATTGGGTTGTTATATTATCAGCGTATATTCTCTTTTTATTCACAGTTGTATGTGTTGCTTGAAATAGTCGTGGCAGTTTTGCTGGCGAGATGGAGATACCGTATCAGATGGAAGGATGCTTTTGTAATCGTCGGTATCTTTTATGAGAGCCTTTACTTTTTATATCTGATGACGCTCATTGCAGTAGAGTACAGCAATGGGTATGACGCCATGATGAAGCTACAGTCCGATATCAATTATTCTCAAATAAGGTTCAGTTTGGCATCGCTGTCTTTGGTATTCATTGCATTTGTGCTGATATACAGACTGCAAAAACAAAGCCTGATGGTATATGGAAGGATGGAAAAAAGGCTTTTGATCGTTCCGGTTATCCAGCATTTGATATTATGTTTCTGTGATCTGGTCTTTTATGAGTCGGACAGGCTGTTCGTATTAAAGCGGGGATTCTTCGGAATGCTTGGCTATCTCTGTATACTTTTCATCCTTGCCACATTCTACATTTTGAAAAAAGGAAAATATGAAGTCAACGAACTGGAAAAACGTGCCGACGCCGCAGAACAGAAATATCGGGAGAGGATAGAGGGAGACAGGGAACGGGACATTCTGGTTCACGATATCCGGAATCATCTGATCGTGATCGACAGCATATTACAAAATGGGGAAGTGGACAGGGCGCGGAATTATATCGGTAAATTACAGGAGGATTACTGTAATATCAGGCAAAGCTTCCACACAGGCAGCGTGGTCGTGGACGCCATACTGGGAAGTAAGGCATATCAGGCGGAAAACGCAGGCATCCGTTTCAAAATAGTATCGGATGACCTGTCGGATTCCTTTGTTTCGGACAGGGACTGGTGCAGCATCCTGTCCAATCTGCTGGACAACGCGATTGAAGCATACGGGAAAATGGAAGGAAAGGGCTGGATCAGGGTCCGGCTGGAGAACAGGCCCTTTGGAATGGTATGGATTATTGAAAATGCCTGCCCGGAACTGCAGGACGACCGGACGGAGGTAAAACCGAAAAGGAGAGGGGTTCGTCATGGGACAGGGCTTCAGAGCGTGCGCTATGCAATCCAAAAGTACAATGGCTTTTTGGACCAGAGAAGGGAAAAACATATTTTCAGGACAACCCTCGTATTGTATAGGTGAGGAAGCGTATCGAATAAATGGAGGGATGGAAGGAGATGTCAGCATTGAAACAGGAAGCTGAAAAATACGGAATCAGACAGGTGCTGTCAAATAATCTGTTCCTGTTGAAGCATATCGGAAAAGTTTCCCCATGGCGAATCCCGGCAATCATGATCAATGCGGTGGCGGACTGGTCAAAGGGACTGATCTTCCGGGTGCTTGTGGTGGGATACGTGCTCAACCAGATACAGTCATCCGCATCCGTACAAAAGATTTTTCCCGTTGTGGGACTTTTGTCTCTCCTTTCCTTTGCGTGCCATCTGGTGAATATTCTTTTGAAAAACTGCTATTTTCCCCGATCCGACCTGAAGATTCAGTCCCACTTCATGAAACTGACTTTCAGCAAAGCCCGGGAGGCAGACCTGGAATGCTATGAGAATGCGGAATATTATGAAAGTCATATCAGAGCGTTAAATGCGTTGAAAAGCCGCCCAAGAATGGTTCTTGATTCCCTGGAAATGCTTTTCGGGGCGGTCTTTGGATTTCTGTCGTTGTCCGGGCTGGCCCTTTCATTAGAGGGCTCCATGATCCTTTTTGTCGGGCTTCAGATCATAGCCAACTTCGTGTTTGCGCGAAAGGAAAATGAGGAACGGCGCGCCTATGAAGTGGAGCTGGCTGAAGCAAACCGTCAGGCTGACTATGTGCGGCGGGTGCATTACCTGCCGGAATATGCCAAGGAGCTGAGGACGACCAATATCAGTGATGTGCTTTTCAAACGTTTTATTACAGCGACGCAAAATGGAATCAGGGTGATTGGAAAGCATGGATTCAAGTGCGCAGTATATCGGTTATTTGTCGATGCAGTGTGTACGCGGATGGGCTATTACCTGGTGATTCTGTTTGTGGCTTTCCGTATTCTGGTGCTCAGAGACATGATGATCGGCGATGGCCTTATGGTAGTCATGGCGATGTTCAGCGTGACGGAGGCATTGCTGGATCAGGAGAACAGTTTCTTCCAGCTGCATGAGCATGCCATGTACATTGGCGACCTCAGGGCTTTTTGGGACTATGAGCCCAAAATAAAGGAGGATGAAGTAGGGGCGGTTCCAACGATGCCGGTAGAGGAGCTTCGGGCAGAGCATCTGTCATTTTCTTATTTTGGTTCCGGCCGGAAGGTGATCGATGATATCAGTTTCACCATCAAAGGCGGGCAGACGGTTGCGATTGTCGGCCATAACGGGGCCGGGAAGAGCACGCTGGTCAAGCTGCTTATGCGCCTGTACGAGCCGACCTCCGGTCACATTTATCTGAATGACAGGGAGATTGACGGATACAAATTAAGCGCTTATCGAAACTGTTTCTCAACAGTATTTCAGGATTTTAAGGTGTTTTCTCTTACGGTCGGGGAGAATATCCTGATGCGGCGCACTACTGAAGACGACACAGCGCTGCTTACCGCATCCCTGCGCGAGAGCGGTATGCTGGATACGATTTCCTCGTTTCAAAATGGCTTTGATACCATGATGACACGGGAATTTAATGATAAGGGTGTTTCTCTTTCCGGGGGACAGGCCCAGAAAATTGCATTATCAAGGCTGTATGCGAAAGACGCCCCCATTGCAATCCTGGACGAACCCTCCAGTGCCCTGGATCCGATCGCTGAATATGAACTGTTTGAAAATATGAAGCGTATCTGTGAGGGACGGACTGTAATTTTTATTTCACATCGGCTTTCCAGCGCAATTTCGGCAGATGTTATTTTTATGATGGAGCACGGGCGGATCATTGAACGGGGCAATCATGAGAGCCTGATGCGGCAGAACGGAAAATACGCGGAGATGTTCAGAAAGCAGGCGGAAAAATATGAGTAAGAAAACGAATTCCCTTTCCACAGGGATAAAAAACACGGCATATCTGCTGGACTATGTGCGCCGTCATGTGCCGGCATTGTTTTATACGAATATTATGACCGGTATTTTATGGGGATACCTGAATGTGGCATCTTCCGTACTGGTGATTCAGGTCGTATTTAACATGATAGGAGAAGGACGGTCTTTCATTGATGTATGCAGATTCCTTTTAATAATGAGCATGATTTTGCTGCCGGTTCTTGGAGTTATCTATTTTTGTGAGAAAAGGCTGTGGCCTGTCCTGAAATTGAAATTGGGGAAATCGCTTCATACTGAGCTGTTCATAAAAGCACGGAAGATGGATCTTCGCTGCTATGATGATGCCCAATTTTATACAGACTTTATCTGGACTGTTCAGGAAGCGGAAGATCATGTCTATGCAGCCGTCAGGAATATGGGGAACGTACTGCTTACTGTTCTTGCCTGTATTGGCGTTATTGCAATCATGGTGGAGATCGATCCGATCCTTCTGGTAATTGCCGTTTTTTCCATGTTTTTTCAGTTTCTGTTCAGGCTGTTAAAATCCAGGATTGAGTTTCTTCGGGAACAGCGCCTGATGCCTCTGGTTAAGAAATACGAATATATAAACCGGGTTTTTTATATGCCGGATTATGCGAAGGAACTCAGAATGAGCAGGGTTGACTGCATGCTTACAGAGGAATTCGACGACTGTATATCAAAAATGGATATGGTATACAAAAGACTGCAGTTTCGTCTTACAGTATTGGAGATCGGTGAGCAGGTCTGTAATGTCTTTTTGACGAATATGCTCATCATTTTTGTCCTGGTGTATAAAATCATTATTGTAAAGTCCGTTTCCATTGGAGACTTATCGGTGTCCATTGCCGCAGTCGGGAAACTGAATTCCATGTACAACGGCCTGCTGGGGTCCCTTTCTCAGTTTGTACAAAGCGGAATGTTTGCCGATAAGCTTCGGACGTTTCTGGCTGCGCAGCCCCAAATCACCTCGCCGAAAAACATCGCACCATTATCAGCGTTATCAGGCGACATTGAATTCCGCAATGTTTCCTTCCGGTATGATGGCAGTGACTCCTGGGTGCTGCGGCATATCAATATGAAAATCAAGGCACAGAGCAAAACAGCCATTGTAGGGTATAATGGCGCAGGGAAATCCACGCTTGTGAAGCTGCTGATGCGTTTATATGATCCCACGGAGGGGGAAATCCTGCTGAATGGCAGAAATATAAAAGACTATGACGTGGAGGAATACCGCCATTCCTTTGGCACCCTGTTTCAGGATTTCCAGATCTATGCCGCCAGTCTGGGAGAAAATGTGAAAATGGGTCTGGTTGACAATGCGGATGAAGCGGCAATCAGGGAGGCGCTTAAGACAGCGGGAATTGCTGAAAACTTCTGCGACCTTTCTGTCCCGCTGCTCCGGGAATATGATAAAAACGGGAGGCTGGTATCCGGTGGAGAAGCCCAGAAGATTGCGATGGCCAGGGCCTTTTTAAAGGATCCTCATACGTATATTCTGGATGAGCCGTCCAGTGCGCTGGACCCCATCTCTGAATACAACCTCAATCAGACGCTGTTTGAATTGTCAAAGGACCGAACGGTTATTTTCATATCACACCGCCTGTCCACAACCTGTATGGCGGAACAAATTTATATGATGGAACAGGGCAGAATTATAGAGGAGGGAACGCATGAGGAGCTGCTTGCCAGAGGAGGCAGATATGCGGAAATGTTTGAAAAGCAGGCAGAAAAGTATCGGAATTCTTTTGGGGCATAGAAGCATCATCAGTTATCTAGGGCGCAGGGCAAGCTTTCCTGAACAGTGGCTAAAGTTTAATACGGGGAAAACGGATGAAAAGAAAAAGAGCTACAGGTTTATTTTGTTCACATTGGTCTGCCTGTTCTTTTCCGGAAGAGTCAATAATGATCTGGGGATTTTTTCGGACATGCATAGTTATGCTTCTGCCTGTATACCTATAAGAATGTTCCGGGAGCTGTTGCATGGGTTCAGCTTGCCATCGTTTTGCTGATATGCGTCTACAGCCCTTTTGTGTCGATTATGTGTATCTGCTGTATGAACGGATATCGGCTGGGAGGGGGATGAAATTGATGTTGAAACCGGGGAACCGGGATGATAAAATACAGCTAAGCATAAAAATTCTGTAAGCCGTTCGGCAACTGGCGAATTTCCCGCCGTCTGTCATATCTGACATTCCATTCAGAAGCTCTATGCTTGATTCCAGAACAATGTAACGAAAAGAACGGGCGGAGCGGACGAAGGAAGTGACCGTACCCGCCGCACAGGCGAAGACTTTCCTTTTTTAATGGAAATTAGAAAAGGAAGCCTTTGCAGAAACGGAGGTACGATGACAAAGAACTATATGGAAACAGGAAGAATAAGGAGACGGTGGGAATGCTTTCCCACAAAAACCTGATAGAACAATCAAGGAACTGTTTTAAAAGTATGACGTTGGATAATGAGGAGACAGTTTGATGAATCAAAAGTTTTATGATGAAATCAAAAATATTTTATCTACAGCGAGAAATAAAGTCTATCAAACAGCTAACTTTGCAATGGTTGAAGCTTATTGGAATATAGGAAAATCAATCATTGAAGAACAGGGCGGTAATGAAAAGGCAGAGTATGGGACAGGCCTGCTGAAAGAATTATCAAAGCAAATGACACAGGATTTTGGGAAAGGATTTACTGTTTCCAATTTGAAAAATATGAGGCAGTTTTATTTGACGTTTCCAAATGGCTACGCACTGCGTAGCGAATTGAGCTGGACGCATTATCGACTTCTAATGCGAGTGGAGAATAAAAACGCCCGGGAATTTTATATGCAGGAAGCTGTAAAATCTCAATGGAGTACAAGGCAACTTGAGCGTCAGATAAATTCCTTCTTTTATGAAAGGTTATTATCCAGTAAAAATAAAGAGCAAGTTGCGGAGGAAATACAGACATTAGAGCCAGCGAAGAAACCAGAAGATGTTATCCGTGACCCGTATGTGTTGGAATTTCTTGGCTTGATGCCTAATGATGATTTTTATGAAAGTGATTTAGAGCAAGCGCTCCTTACACATTTGCAAAAATTTCTTTTGGAACTTGGAAGAGGGTTTTCGTTTGTAGCGAGGCAGAAAAGAATAACATTTGATGGACGTCATTTTAGAATTGACCTTGTATTTTATAATTACATCTTAAAATGTTTTGTCTTGATAGATCTAAAGGTTGGAGACTTAACACATCAAGATTTAGGGCAGATGCAGATGTATGTTCACTATTATGAACGAGAACTTATGAATGAAGGAGATAATCCGCCGATTGGTATTGTTTTGTGTGCGGATAAAAGTGAGTCTGTAGTTAAGTATACATTGCCTGAAAATGAAACACAGATTTTTGCTTCCAAATATAAATTATATCTACCAAGTGAGGAAGAATTACTACGAGAATTAAATCAGGAATATCAAGCATTGGAAGCTGGTAAGATCGAGAAAGAAAACATCGACGATATGAAAGAAGAATAAAACAGCCTGCGTAGCCAGAGAGCGGAGGTAGTGAGAACAATAAGCTCGATAGCTTATTGTTCTCACCTCAATTTGTGACAAAATGTCACAAATTGTATATCGCAGAGCCGAATTTGAGATTCGGCTCGCGTTCCTCAACGTAAACGTTTCGGAAAAGAGGTAATCGCCATGTCAATCTTCGAGTATAACGAAGAAGAGGAAATGAGGAAGCTGAGAGAAGGGGAACGGGAGATCTGGGAAAGAAGAGGGAAAGCGGAATCGATAGAAGATTTTCAGGAAAAAACCGGTCTGAAAGAACCCAGGTAGCGCTATATACAGCTTTATTCCGGCGAAACTCCGCAGTTTATTGAGGAGAAATATCTTTCAGACCATTATCCCACAAGCTCCCCCCAAGCTGAGGCTGCAAGCATGGAGAACCTGTTAACATATTGTTCCATCCCTCGCAGCCAAACAGAAATGCTTCATTTTCTTGGATTATCTGACAGAAAACATTTCAGGAAAAGATATCTACCCCTCTTCCTGAGACCGGTAAACTCAAAATGTCCATCCCAGAGAAACCGGGAAGTCCGAAACAAAAGTACATGGCCTCAAATTTCGCAGCGAACGCAGAATTTGACGGTAAAAACTGACCCTTCCGTCCGCCTTCAGACTATACAAATCAAAAAATTGCTGGTATAATGTCCGCGCAGGCAATGAGCAGTGCGCGAAAAGGAAGGGGGTATGCCGCCCCATGCTTGCATGAGGGCGTCATACCCCCTTCCTTTTCGCATAGAGCGAAGCCCGCGAACGAGATGGAGCGAAGCGGAATCGAGTGCACTGCGGAGTTCCGGAAGAGAATTCTTCCTTTTTGCATGCCAATGCGGGACCAGCGAAGCGCCCGTCCCGCCCACTCGCCACCCTAAAAAAGGAGTGCATACACCATGAATCCAGATACATCCCATAAAAAACGAATCTTCCTCATCGTCCTCGACAGCGTTGGCATCGGCGCGGAACCGGACGCGGCAGAATACGGCGACGAGGGAACCAACACATTAAAAAGCGCGGCGACAAGCCAATATTTCCACATGCCGAACATGGAATCCCTCGGCCTGTTCAACATCGAGGGCATTGACTGGCACCCGTCAGTCCCTTCTCCCCGCGCGGCAGTCGCCCGCATGCGCGAGGCATCCAAAGGGAAAGACACCACCATCGGCCACTGGGAGATTTCCGGCATCTATTCCGGCCGTCCCCTGCCCACCTATCCGAATGGATTTCCGGCGGAGGTCCTTGATGAATTCACCCGCCGCACCGGAAGAGGCGTTCTCTGCAACCGCCCTTACTCCGGTACCGAGGTCATAAAGGACTACGGAGACGAGCATGTGAAGACAGGAAAGCTCATCGTATACACCTCGGCGGACAGCGTGTTCCAGATCGCTGCCCATGAAAGGATCGTCCCGCCGGAAACCCTGTACGAATACTGCCGGATCGCCAGGGAGATTCTCACCGGGGAGCACGGCGTGGGCCGGGTGATTGCCCGTCCCTTTGAGGGAGAGAGCGGCCATTATGTGAGAACGCCCCGCCGTCATGATTTTTCCATTGAACCACCTTCCGTAAATATGCTGGACCAGCTGGAGGAAAAGGGATACGATTGCATAGCGGTGGGCAAAATCTTTGATATCTTCGCAGGAAAAGGGATTACGGAACATGTCTATACCGCGGGAAACGCGGAAGGGATGCAGCGGACCCTGGAGTATCAGGACAGGGATTTTGAAGGACTCTGCTTCATCAATCTGGTGGACTATGACATGCTTTACGGACACAGAAACGATATTGACGGCTATGCGAAGGCCCTGACCGCTTTTGACGAATGGCTGCCCCGTTTCCTTGCAAATATGCGGCCCGACGATATTCTCATGATTACGGCCGACCATGGCTGTGATCCCGGATATACCGTATCCACCGACCATTCCCGGGAATACACGCCGCTTGTGGTCTATGGAAAAAAGATAGCGCCCGTCAATCTGGGGACCAGAAAGACCTTTGCGGATATCGGCGCCACGGTGCTGGATTATTTTGGAATCCGGCCGGAATTTGACGCAACTACTATGCTGCCTGAAATACAGAATCCCGCCTGCGGCGGAGAAAAGGAACGATAAAAACAGTGAGCGATATTAAGACTGAAATCAACAGAAGAAGAACCTTTGCCATCATTTCCCACCCGGATGCAGGTAAAACCACTCTGACAGAGAAATTCCTGCTTTACGGCGGCGCGATCAACCTGGCGGGCAGCGTAAAGGGAAAAGCTACGGCCCGCCACGCGGTGAGCGACTGGATGGAGATCGAGAAGGAGAGAGGAATTTCCGTCACCTCCTCCGTTCTCCAGTTTGAATATGACGGATACTGCATCAATATTCTGGATACGCCGGGACATCAGGATTTCTCCGAGGATACCTACCGGACGCTGATGGCGGCGGACTCCGCGGTCATGGTAATCGATGCCTCCAAGGGCGTGGAGGCGCAGACCAGAAAGCTGTTCAAGGTCTGCGTGATGCGCAAAATCCCGATTTTTACCTTTATCAACAAGATGGACCGGGATGCCAACGATACCTTCGACCTGCTGGACGAGATCGAAAAGGAGCTGGGAATCGCCACCTGTCCCATGAACTGGCCCATCGGTTCCGGAAAAGGATTTAAGGGCGTATATGACAGGGACAAGGGCTGTGTCATCACCTATTCCGATACGGAAAAGGGAACGAAGGAGGGCCTTGCCACCGAGATTCCGCTTTCCGATACGGACACGCTCCGGGAGTTCATCGGGGAAGAGGCCATGGATAAGCTTCTGGAAGAGGTGGAGCTCCTGGACGGCGCAAGCGCGGAATTTGACCTGGATCTGGTCAGAAGCGGCGACCTGACCCCCGTATTTTTCGGATCCGCTCTGACCAATTTCGGTGTGGAGATTTTCCTGCAGCATTTCCTTACCATGACCACGCCTCCTCTGGCGAGAAAAGCGGACTGTGGTCTGATTGATCCGGTGGAGCATGATTTTTCCGCCTTCGTGTTCAAAATTCAGGCCAACATGAACAAGGCGCACAGGGACCGTATCGCCTTCATGCGCATCTGTTCCGGCAAATTTGACGCCAGTATGGAAGTGAAGCATGTGCAGGGCGGCAAGGTGATGCGCCTTTCCCAGCCCCAGCAGCTGATGGCAAGCGAGAGAAAGATTCTGGACGAGGCCTATGCGGGTGATATCATCGGCGTGTTCGATCCGGGCATCTTTTCCATCGGCGACACGATCTGTATGCCGAAGGAAAATTTTGCCTATGAGGGCATTCCCACTTTTGCGCCGGAGCATTTTGCCAGGGTGCGCCAGGTGGATACCATGAAGAGAAAGCAGTTCGTCAAAGGAATCACTCAGATCGCCCAGGAGGGTGCCATCCAGATCTTCCAGGAATACAATACGGGTCTGGAGGAAATCATCGTCGGCGTGGTGGGTGTCCTGCAGTTCGACGTGCTCAAATATCGTCTGAACAACGAATACAATGTGGAAATCCGGCTGGAGCCGCTTCCCTATGAGCACATCCGCTGGATTGAAAACAAGGAAGATTTTGATCTGGATAAACTGACCGGAACCTCCGACATGAAGAAGGTGAAGGACATGAGAGGAAACCCGCTGCTTCTGTTCGTCAACGAGTGGAGCGTGGGCATGACGGTGGACAGA
>CAJFMW010000089.1 GCA_904392525.1 uncultured Eisenbergiella sp. | reverse complement strand
ATTTTTCCCAATATCCAGTTTGTTGTGACTACGCATTCCCCGTTTATTTTGAACAGTCTGGAAAATGTGGTGATTTATGACCTGGAAAACCATACTCTGGTAGAGAATGGACTGACAGAAGTGCCATATGAGGGAATTGTGGAAGGATATTTTCAGGCGGATTCCATGTCGGACGAGCTGAAGGGAAAATTTGAAAGATATAAAGAACTTACACAGAAGTCTGACCTGACGGATGATGATCTGGTGGAAATCGCAAAGCTGGAAACTTATCTGGATGAAATTCCGGATTTCCTGGCCTGGGATGTCAGCACTGAATACCGAAGGATGAAACTGGAATTTGAAAATCGGGAGGATGCTTAAATGGTCAAAATTACAAGAAGCTATCCTGCCCCGGAATCTCTGAAAATGGAAGCACAGAAGAAGGAAGGGAGCTACAGCAAACCCGATGTCGTAGCCCGTCTGAGAGAGGATTTTCATGATAAGTGCTATATCTGCGAGATGAAAGGCCTTCAGGATCCGCAGATAGAACATTTGCTTCCTCATAAAAACGGGAGATGGCCAGACCGGAAATTTGACTGGGAAAACCTTTTCTGGGCATGTGGCCACTGCAATCGTGTGAAGAATCGGAGAAAGTATGAGGAAGGAATTTTAAATTGCTGTCAGAGAGATCCGGAAGAAGCAATGGTTTTTCATTTGAAACATGAGAATGTAGAGGTCTGTCCGAAAAGACCTGAGGACGGAGAGGCTGTGCTGACAGCTGAACTGGTAGAAGAGGTGTTTAACCTCAAAAATACCGGAATGCGGATTATAGGGAGTGCGGTCAGGACGAGGCTCCTTCAGGAAGAAATGAATACATTGTATGCAAAACTGTAAGCTTACCGAAGAAATCCGGGATCGAAGCTCATTCAGAGAACGCTCAGGGCACTTCTTCGGCGGGACACTGCGTTTGCGGGCTTTAAAAGGTGCTATATTCGGGAACACGAAGAACAGTATCCGGAATTGCAGAAGTACATAGCATAAATGAAATGCCGCTTATCGGCGGCGGAAGGAGAGAACACCCATGCTTCTAATCCAGAACGCACATCTGATCGACCCGGCGTCCCGGACGGACGGAATCCGGGATATCCTGATTGAAGGAGAGAAAATCATAAAAATTGCGGATCACATTGCCCCAGAAGAGGTGTCCGGCCTGACCATTCTGGATGCCGAAGGCCTGACCGCCATTCCCGGCCTTGTGGACGCCCACGTACATTTCCGGGACCCGGGCTTTACCTGGAAGGAAGACATTGAAAGCGGCGCACGCGCGGCGGCGGCGGGAGGCGTAACCACGGTGGTGCTGATGGCGAACACAAAGCCCTGCGTGGACAACGTGGACACCCTGCGCTATGTGCTGGAAAAGGGAGAAAAGACGCTGATTCATGTGGAAACCTGTGCCAATGTGACCCTGGGAATGAAGGGGAAGGAGTTGGTCGACATGAAGGCGCTGCACGCCGCAGGAGCGGCCGGCTTTACGGACGACGGAATCCCGCTTCTGGCAGAGGAAACCGCGAAGGCGGCCATGGAGGCTGCGGCGGCGGAAGGCGTGCCCATCAGTTTTCATGAAGAGAATCCGGCTTTCATACAGAACAACGGAATCAATGCCGGAAGGGCAAGCGCCCATTTCGGGATCGGCGGATCGGACCGACAGGCGGAGATCGACATGGTAGAGCGGGATGTGCGGCTGGCGGAAGAGACGGGCGCCTGTGTGGTCATCCAGCACATCAGCACGAAGGAAGCGGTGGAGCTGGTCCGCCAGGCGAGGCAGAAAGGTGCCGACGTACACGCCGAGGCGACCCCCCACCATTTCACTCTGACGGAGGAAGCGGCCATTCAGTACGGGACGCTCGCAAAAATGAACCCGCCCCTGCGGGAGGAGACGGACCGGCAGGCCATCATTGAGGGGCTGGCGGACGGGACCATTGACATGATCGCTACCGACCATGCGCCTCACAGCGCGGAGGAAAAGGCGAAACCCGTCACGGAAGCGCCCAGCGGCATCATCGGCCTGGAAACCTCCCTGGCTCTGGGAATTTCAGAGTTGGTGGACACCGGAAGGCTCCCCCTGATGCAGCTCATCGACCGGATGTCGCTGGCCCCCGCAAGGCTGTACGGGCTGGATGCGGGATACCTGGCAGAGGGAGGACCGGCGGATCTGGTGCTCTTCAATCCGGCGGAAGAATGGACGCCCGAACGGTTTTATTCCCGCTCTCAGAATTCGCCGTTTGTAGGAAAGACCCTGAAAGGAAAAATTCATGCGACCATATGCCGCGGCAGGGTGGTCTATCCCTTCGATTGCGGGAAAGCGGATTGAAGCCAGGCGGAAAACGGCGAAGCCGTTTTCCTGGAAGAATCGCTCCGCAATTCTTCATACAAAATGGAAGGCGGCCGTCCGGCCGCAGAAAAGGAACGAAAAATACCTGAACGACAGAGGAGAACAGATTATGGCAAAAAAGAGAAAAGAACAGGCACGGGTGCTGGCGCAGAAGCAGCTGGCGCCAGGCATTTATGACTGCCTGCTGGAAACCACACTGGCAAAGGAGGCGAAGCCGGGACAGTTCGTTGCGCTTTATCCGAAGGATAAAAGCACCCTGCTTCCCCGTCCCATCAGCATCTGCGAGGCGGACGCGGAAAAAGGTACGCTGCGCATCGTGTACCGGGTTGTGGGAGCGGGTACCGAAGAATTTTCACAGCTGAAGGAAGGCGATACTGTCGATATTCTCGGCGTGCTGGGAAACGGCTTCCCGCTGGACAAGGTGAGAGAGGATCAGACTGCCTTCCTGATGGGCGGCGGTATCGGCGTTCCGCCCATTCTGGAGCTTGCGAAGCGCTTAAGCTGCAGAAAGCAGATCATCGTGGGATACCGGGATGCGGACTGTTTTCTGCGAGAGGACTTTGAAAAGAACGGAGAGGTTTATATCGCAACGGAGGACGGAAGCGTGGGAACGAAAGGCAACGTGATGGATGCCATCCGGGAAAATGCGCTGAAGGCGGACGTGATTTATGCCTGCGGGCCCATGCCTATGCTTCGGGCCATCAAGCATTATGCCGAAGAAGCGGGAATCGACGCCTATATATCTCTGGAGGAGCGCATGGCCTGCGGCGTGGGCGCCTGCCTTGGCTGCGTGTGCAAAACCACGAAGAAGGACGCCCATTCCCGTGTGAACAACGCCCGTATCTGTACGGACGGACCTGTCTTTGAAGCGAAGGAGGTGGAGATCTGATGAAAACATCTGTGAATCTTGCTGGAATCGAACTGAAAAATCCGGTCATGACCGCATCCGGTACCTTTGGCTCCGGCATGGAATACAGCGAGTTTGTGGATCTGAACTGCCTGGGCGCTGTGGTGACAAAGGGTGTGGCCAATGTGCCCTGGCCCGGCAATTCCACCCCCAGAGTGGCGGAGGTCTACGGCGGTATGCTCAATGCCATCGGCCTGCAGAACCCCGGCATTGATGTGTTTATGGAGCGGGATCTGCCCTTTCTGCAGCAGTATGACACGAAGGTGATTGTCAATGTCTGCGGCAAAACAGTGGAAGATTATCTGGAAGTGGTGGAGCGCCTTGCGGATGCACCCGTGGACATGCTGGAGATCAATGTTTCCTGCCCCAACGTGAAGGAGGGAGCCATTGCCTTCGGCCAGAAGGCGGACTGTCTGTACGATATCACCTCCGCCATTAAGAAAAAGGCCGCCCAGCCGGTGATCATGAAGCTGAGCCCCAACGTCACCGATATCACGGAGATGGCTCGGGCGGCGGAGGCGGCCGGAGCGGATGCCATTTCCCTGATCAATACCCTGACCGGCATGAAGATCGACATTCATAAAAGGAGCTTCCTCCTCGCCAATAAAACGGGAGGAATGTCCGGCCCTGCGGTGAAGCCCGTGGCCGTCCGCATGGTCTGGCAGTGCGCTCAGGCTGTGAAGATTCCCATCATCGGCATGGGAGGCATCATGAATGCGGAGGACGCTCTGGAATTCATCATGGCAGGAGCGACTGCGGTGGCGGTGGGCTGCGCCAATTTCATCAACCCTTACGCTACGCAGGAGATCGTTTCCGGCATTGAGACGTTTATGGAAAAAGAAGGCGTTTCCGATATCGCGGAGCTGATCGGCTGCGTGAAATGATTATTGGTTCTAAAATCCCTCCTTGCGAATAGACTGTACAAAGCAGCGCATGGAGGGTATTTTTATGGAGCTGATCAGGAAGAATATACATATCGACCGTGTGAAATGCAGGGCGGGAACACAGGTGGCACTGGAGGATGACATCAACATCACGGACTTACGGCCGGATGTCTATCAGCTGGTGCAGGAGCAGGGAGAGATCATCATCGAAGAGCTGCGGGCGGTGCAGGACCACGTCCATGTGAAGGGGAAGCTGAATTTTACCGTGCTTTACCTTTCGGACGATGACGTGCGCAGGCCGTCCAGCATGGAAGGCAGCCTTCCCTTTGACGAGCAGATTTACATGGAGGGTGTGGCGCCCACGGACGGCGTTACCGTGAAAAAGGAGCTGGAGGACCTGAGCGTGGGTATCATCAACTCCCGGAAGCTGAGTGTCCAGGCACTGGTCAGCCTGAGCCTTCATGTGGAGGAGCTGTATGATGAGGAAGCTGCCGTGGAGCTGACCGGAGAGGAGCCTGTGGAGCTGAAAAGGAAGGTCATTGATCTGGCAGGACTCGCCATCCAGAAAAAGGATATTTTCCGTATCCGGGAGGAGATCGAGATCCCGTCAGGGCATCCCAATATCTTCGAGATTTTCTGGATGACCTGCGATCTGTCTGATGTGCAGTTTAAGCTTTCCGACGGCAGGATCGCCGTACAGGGACAGGTGCAGCTTTTCTTCCTTTACGAAGGGGAAGGAGAGGGACGTCCGGTTTCCTGGTATGAAAATACGATCCCCTTCAGCGGCATGTTGGACTGCCAGGGGCTGCGGGAGCAGATGGTGGGCGACATCGTCTGCAGCATCGGCCATAAGGAAATCGAGGTGAAGGCGGACGCGGACGGAGAAGAGCGCGTGGTCAGCCTGGAGCTGGTGCTCGATCTGGATATGAAAATCTATGAGGAAGAGCAGACAGAGATTCTTTCCGATGTGTATGGTGTGACAAAGGAAATTGATGTGGTTACGGGAACGGCGAAGCTGAAGCAGCTGCTCATGAAAAATACGGGGCGGACCCGGCTGAACGGTCATTTCAAGGTGGCGGAGGGGATGCCGAAAATGCAGCAGATCTGCCACAGCAGCTGTAATGTCCAGCTCGCGGAAGTGCGCGTCGTAGAGGAAGGACTGCGCATCACCGGAGCCGCGGTGGTGGAGAGCCTTTATGCGACCGGGGATGTGGAGATCCCCTACGACAGCATGGAAGGGACGATTCCGTTCAGCTATGTGCTGGAAATTCCGGGCATCCGGGAGACCTGTACCTGGCGGCTGGAAACGGCGCCCTGCGAGCTTTCCGTGACCATGACGGACGGGGAAGAGGCGGACGTGAAGCTGGTGGTCGCTTTTGCGGGAATCGTTTTTGACAACTATGAGGAGCCCATGATCCGGGATATTAAGTTTTCCGATCCTGATCCGGAAAAACTGGGTGCCCTGCCCGGCATTGTGGCCTACATCGCCAGAGAGGGTGACAGCCTGTGGGACATCGGAAAGCGCTACTATGTGCCCGTTGCCCAGATCAGAGAGATCAATGAGCTGGCGGGTGACGAAATCCAGCCTGGCGAGAAGCTTCTGATCGTAAAGGGAGTATCCTGAAAAGGAGCCTTTTTCCGTTCCGGCACGGGCCAGATGGACGTTGACGGAACGGAGAGATTTGTATATAATTTAAAACAATCAGTGTATACAAAAGGGGAAGGAATGGGGAACAAATGGATAGACTGACGCTGAAGGCGATGGCAAAAATCAATCTGGGGCTTGACGTGGTAAGGCGCAGGGAGGATGGCTATCATGAGGTGAGGATGATCATGCAGACCGTGAATCTGTATGACAGACTCACCTTTGAAAAGAAAAAAGAAGACACGCTGCAGATGGAAACCAATATGAAAAAGCTGCCTACAGACGGAAGCAATCTGATCATCCGGGCAGCGTCCCTGCTGAAGGAGGAATTCGGCATCCGGGAAGGCCTCGCCGTCCGGCTGGAGAAAAGGATTCCCGTGGCGGCCGGGATGGCCGGGGGAAGCACCGATGCGGCGGCGGTATTTGTGGCAATGAACCGAATGTTCGGCCTTGGGCTGACGCAGGAGGAGCTCTGTGAGCGCGCGGTGAAAATCGGCGCGGATGTTCCTTACTGTATCCAGGGCGGAACGGCGCTTTCAGAAGGGATCGGAGAGAAGCTGACGGCCCTTCCCGCCGCACCGGACTGCCATGTAATCGTGGCCAAGCCGTCGATTCACGTATCCACAAAGTGGGTTTATCAGAACCTCCATCTGGAAAACGTGAAGGAGCATCCGGACATTGACGGTATGGTGGAAAGTATCCGAGAAGGAGAGCTTTCCGGCGTGGTGAACCGGCTTTCCAATGTGCTGGAAACGGTAACCGTTCCGAAATATCCGGTGATCGCACAGATCAGGGAGTTCCTTGTGAACAACGGCGCGCTGGGTGCGCTGATGAGCGGCAGCGGTCCTACGGTTTTCGCGCTGTACGATGACGGACAGAAGGCGCAGAGAGCGCTGGAAGAGCTGAAAAAAACAAAGCTCGCCGCGCAGAGTTTTTTGACCTCATTTGCAGAGCACACCTGTATTGAGTAGAAATTCCGGAAGGAGGGGCACGCAGACAGTTTGTGCCGGAGAATGGCCGATGCCGTTTTTTCAACATTTGCTGCCTTTGGCAGCCAGAAAGAAGGATGGATGAAGACAGAAGAAAAAGCAAATGAATATCTGCCTTTGCGGGATGTGGTGTTCAATACACTCCGTGAGAGCATCCTGACAGGAGAGATGAAACCCGGCGAACGGCTGATGGAGATTCATCTGGCCAACCGCCTTGGAGTGAGCCGTACACCGATTCGGGAAGCGATCCGTATGCTGGAGCTGGAAGGCCTGGTCACCATGATTCCCAGAAGAGGTGCGGAGGTGGCGCAGATTACGGAAAAGGGGCTGAGGGATGTGCTGGAAGTGCGTCAGGCCCTGGATGCCCTTTCCATAGAGCTCGCCTGTGAACGCATCACGGAGGAAGAAATCCGGGAGCTGAGAAGGGCCTGCGATACTTTTGTACAGATGACCCGCACCCAGGATGCGGTACGTATTGCTCAGGCGGATGTGGCTCTCCACGATATCATTGTCCGCGCCAGCGGCAATGACAGGCTGATCCAGATGGTGGGCAACCTGTCCCAGCAGATGTATCGCTATCGCCTGGAATACATCAAGGATGTCAGCCAGCATGGACGGCTGATTGAAGAGCATGAGGAAATTTACCGGTGTATCCGAAGCCGTGACGGGGAAGCCGGCGCGAGAGCGATCCGGATGCACATCTACAATCAGGAGCAGTCCATCCTGACCCAGATCCAGCAGAAAAAGAAGGAACCCCGTTCCGGAAACGTATAAAACCTTCTGCATCGTCAATACTCTCCATAAAAACAGAAAGGAGAGCTGAAGCATGCAGGACAGGGAAGAAAAGCGGGAGGATGTTATCAGACGGAAGCCATGCGGACGGTTCCGGATGCGCTGGAAGGAGCTCGCGGCGGCCGCGCTTTTGCTGCTCTGCTTCTGGGGCGTTTTTTATCCGGAGCTTGCGTTCCCTGAGCAGGTATGCCAAAGGACAGACGGAAACGCTCTGCAAGAAGAGGATTATAAGAGAATCCTGAATGCGCAGAAAGGAGAGCTGCGGATTACCTTCAGCTTTCTGGAGGAGAAGCAGGGAAAGCGGACGGAGACCGGGAAGAATCCGGAAGCGGAAGAACACAGGGAGGATGATGAGATTGGAAGCACTGGAAAACAGGGAGAGGCCCGTCGGGGTATTTGATTCAGGCGTTGGCGGGCTGACCGTGGTGCGGGAGATCATGAGGCAGATCCCAAATGAGAAAATTGTATATTTCGGGGATACGGCCCGGGTGCCCTACGGAAGCAAATCCCGGGAAACGGTGACGCGCTTCTCCGAACAGATTGTGAGATTCCTGCAGACGCAGCAGGTAAAGGCCATCGTAGTGGCCTGTAATACGGTGAGCGCCTATGCGCTGGACGCGCTGGAAAAAGAAATCGATATTCCGATGATCGGCGTGGTGAAACCGGGCGCGAAGGTGGCCGCTGAGGTGACCAGGAACGGACGGGTCGGCGTAATCGGTACGGAAGGAACCATCGGAAGCGGAATCTATTCCAGCTACATACATCAGATCAATCCACAGGTGCAGGTGACGGGAAAGGCCTGTCCCCTGTTCGTCCCTCTGGTGGAGGAGGGGTTGTGGGAGGATCCGGTGACAGATGAGATTGCGTCCCGTTATCTTACGGAGCTGATCGATATCGGGATCGACACCCTGATTCTGGGCTGTACCCATTATCCTCTGATCCGCAAAACGGTCGGAAGAATCATGGGGGACGGCGTAACGCTGGTGAATCCCGCTTACGAAACGGCGGTGGAACTGAAGGAGCTGCTTGCCCGGCATGATCTGCTGAGTCCCAGCCCGCCCGCTTTGGGAGAGAACCGCTATCGTTTTTATGTGAGCGATGCCGCAGAAAAATTCAAGCGCTTCGCCAATTCCATCATCAAGTATGGGATTCTTTCCGCGAAGACCATACCGATTGAAGAATACTGATTGGAAAGCAGGGTAACATAACGCAACAGATAAAACCGCAGAGACGGTAAAATATGGGTTAGAGGCAATGACAAAGGAAGTAATGCTGACGATACGGGGCCTGCAGTTTGATCAGGGCCCGGACAGTGAAGAAATTGAGACTGTCCAGTGGGGGCAGTATTATAAGAAAAACGGAACGCATTATATTATTTATGAAGAGATCATGGAAGGCTTTGAGGAGCCGATAAGGAACGTCATCAAGTTCAGAGAGAGAGAAATGAACCTGATGAAGAGGGGCATGGTGAACGTCTACATGGCGTTTGAGGAGCATAAGAAAAATGTTACCAATTATCTCACGCCCTATGGAAGCCTCCTGATCGGCATGGACACCCGGCGGGTAAAATTCACGGAAGGAGACGAGGAGATCCGTCTCCAGGTGGAGTACGCTCTGGAGGCAAACTATGAATATCTGGCGGACTGCCGTATTGAGATCCGCGTTCAGCCGGCAGGAAAAACGATGCCGGATGCCAGGATGAAGCTGTCGAAAAAGGATATCGCTGATGCGAAGAAGAAACCCCATGACAAAGGCGAGTCGGATTCGCGGATGAGAATGTAGAAGGATAACAAATGAACAGGGGGAAGCAGGACATGATTTTCAGGCTGAAAAATGTACCGGAGGGTTATGAAAGAGCAGCGGGGGAGCTGCTGAAGGAAAGGGGATACGGGCTGTGCGCGTCCGGAGGGGAGAGAGACGCAGGGAAAGAGCCCGTGATTGACATCAGCATTGTGCTGACAGAGGGAAAAAAGGTTTCCGTGTCATATACTGCAGAAACAGACAGTGCCGCACTGGCAGGCAATGCCGCATTGGCGGGAAAAGCTGAGCTTTCCGCCTGTGGCAAGGCATTTGCCTTCCGCGCGCTTATGCGGCTGGTGCGGGAGCTGGAAAAGAGGGGGACCGGAGAAAGTTTCCTGACAGAGGAGGATGTCTGGCTGGACAGAAACGGCGTCATGCTGGACTGCTCCAGAAACAGTGTGCTCACCGTGGACATGATTAAATGGTACATCCGGTTTGAGGCATCGCTCGGCATGAATACGATGATGCTGTATACGGAGGATACCTACGAGGTGGAGGAATACCCCTATTTCGGGGCTTACAGAGGACGCTACAGCAGCGGGGAGCTGCGGGAGCTTGCTGAATATGCGGATTTGTTCGGCATTGAGATGATTCCCTGCATCCAGGCGCTTGCGCATCTGAAAAATACGCTGCGCTGGGGAGCCATGGCAGGTATGCAGGATACGGACGATATCCTGATGGTTGGTGATGAAGAGGTCTACCGCTTTGTGGAGGCCTGCATCCGCCGGGCGACGGAACCCTTTCTGACGAAGCGGGTTCATCTGGGCATGGACGAAGCCTGGTCGCTGGGACTTGGAAAATATCTTCATAAGAACGGTTATCATCCCAAATCGGAGATCATGGCGGCACATCTGGAACGGGTAGCGCAGATCTGCCGGAAGCTTGGGCTTAAGCCCATGATCTGGAGCGACATGTACCTGCGCATGAGTTCGAAAAACAACGACTACTATGATCTTCCTCTGGACATGGACCTTTCCGGAGCGGTAAAACCGCCCGCAGATGTGGCGCTGGTATACTGGGATTATTATCATACGGATGAAAATTTCTACAGACAGTATCTGCGTATGCACAGCCAGCTTTCCGACCAGGTGATCTTTGCCGGAGGCGGCTGGGTATGGAACGGCGTGTCCCCCAATCTGAAAGGCGCGAAGGCTACCACAGAACCGGCGATGCGCGCGGTGAAGGAAGCGGGAATCCGGGAGGCGGTCTGCACCATGTGGCAGGACGACGGCGCAGAGACCCCGATGGGCGCCGGATTGTCCTCCATCGTCCGTTTTGCGGAGCACGGCTTTGCAAAGGAAGTGACGGAAGGTATGCTGAAGGAGCAGTTTGAATTCCTGACCGGGACTTCCTGGGAGGCCAGTGAGCTTCTGGGAGAATTCGACCGGCCGCAGGGCAGCGAATTTTACGACAATCCTTCCAAGTATCTGCTCTATCAGGACGCTTTGATCGGCCTGTTTGATGAGCAGATCAGGGACTGGGATGTGAAAAGCTATTATGAAGGCCTTCGGGACAGGCTTTTGAAGGCCCTGGAGGAAGGAGGGCAGAGAAACTGCACGCAGAAGGACTGCATGCAGACTCTGCAGCATGGCAGCGGGTATGCCGAAGAGGTCCTTTCCCTGTATGTCCGCCTTGCGGATGCGCTTTCCGTGAAGGCTCCGCTCGGCAGAAAGCTGTACGAGGCATATGGGAAAAAAGACCGTCAGGCCCTTGCGGCTCTTGCGGAAAAAGAGATTCCGCTCGCCATGGAAAAAATCCGCGCGTACCGCGACAGCAGGGAAGCGCTCTGGAACCGGGAAAGCCGCATTTTCGGCTTCGAGGTGCTGGACATCCGTATCGGCGGCCTGCTCGCCCGTCTGGAGAGCGCGAAGAAGCGTGTGGAAGCCTGGGTGAGCGGAGATGTGGACAGCCTGCCGGAACTGGAGGAGCCGAGGCTTCTCTTCCGTCCCGTGAAGGAGGGAGAGGAGCATACCCTGTGCGCCTGCAACAGCTGGAAGACGATCATTTCCGCTTCCCCGATTTAAACGGAGTTTTGTATATTTTCATAAAAAATCCCGCGGCGTCGTTTTCGGACAGGCGAAAACGCGCAGCGGGATTT
>CAJFMW010000088.1:17810-21703 GCA_904392525.1 uncultured Eisenbergiella sp. | reverse complement strand
CCCGGAAGCCGCATAAATAAAGGATTTTCATCCATTCCACTTCTCAAAAATCTTCTGGATTTCGAGTGCGACCTCTTACGACCACTTGAGTACATCTCCGTTTCTTATGAAGAACATTTATATTCTATAAGAAACGGAGCGTTTGCGCAAGTCCCAAATTATTTTCACAAAAATTTTTTCCGTTGTTGCCGTCTTACCTGCTCCGGAACGCCTGAATTCCTCTCTTCAGACGGTCCAGGCCGTCCTCAGCTGCGGAGCGGGGGCAGGCCAGGTTCATGCGCAGGAACCATTTTCCCTGTCCGCCGTACTGCTCTCCGGAGGACAGATACAGGCCCGTCTTTTCCCGGATGAAGGCGGCGAGCTCCTCCGCGGGAACGGAAAGGGAGGTACAGTCCAGCCAGGAGAGATAGGTGGCCTGAGAAGGGACCACAGATATGCCCGGAATTTCCTTCTTCACATATTCCTCAACCAGGCGCTTGTTTTCAAACACATATTCACGAAGGGCGTCCAGCCATTCCCCGCCCTCCGTAAAGGCGGCAATGGCTGCATCCATGGCAAAGGCGTTCGGCTCCGCCACTTCGTCCGTATTCAGGCCGCGCCATACCTTATGGCGCAGAACCGGATTGGGAACCACCACCGCCGCGGTCTGAAGTCCGGCCAGATTGAAGGCCTTCGTGGGCGCGATGCAGGTGATGCTGTTTTCCCGGCATTTTTCGGAAACGGAGGCGAAGGGCACATAGGAGCAGCCCGGCGCGGTCAGATCGCAGTGAATTTCGTCGGAGATGACGCGCACATGGTGCTTCCAGCATAGATCTCCGATCCGTTCCAGGGTTCCCCTGTCCCAGATCTTTCCCACAGGGTTGTGGGGATTGCACAGGATCATGAGCGTGGTCTGCGGGTCGGACAGCTTTTCTTCCAGATCGTCAAAGTCGATTCCGTATGCGCCGTTTTCATAGACAAGGGGACTTTCCAGCACCACCCGGCCGTTGTTCAGGATGGAATTGAAAAAAATGTTATAAACCGGAGTCTGAATCAGTACCTTTTCCGCCGGGGTCGTCAGCTTGCGGACCATGCTGGAAATTGCCGGGACCACGCCTGTGCAGAAGATCAGCCAGTTTTTCTTTATCTCAAATTCATGCCGCATCTTCCACCAGCCCATATACGCCTCATACCAGGCGTCCGGAACGATGGTATAGCCGAATACCCCGTGCTCCGCGCGCTTCTGAATGGCCTGCCGCACTGCTGGGGCGGTCTGAAAATCCATGTCCGCCACCCACATGGGAAGCTCGTTTTCCGCCACGTCCCATTTCATGGAATTGCTGCGGCGCCTGTCAACCGTTTTGTCAAAATCAAACCTGTCAAATCTGCTCATCGTCATCCGCCTCCGTCGTTTTCTTTTCCGTATCATCCGGCTCTCTGCATGTCCGTTCGATCTGATAGACCAGATAGTCCAGACAGTCGATCCGTTTTTCCTCCCGATGCACGTTGTCCAGAAGCTGCTTTCTATGTTCGCTCAGCATGGAAAGCTGATCGGCCGTTCTTTCCTCTTCCTGCCAGTCCAGGAAGCATTCGATCTGACTGCTGCTACAGCCCGCGTCCCGAAGATTTTCCACCACGGCATCCTCCGAGGCATATTTTTCATACAGGGACTGCCGCATCCTCTCCTGCGAGCCCTTTCCGGGAAGGCGGGTACAGCAGCAGCCTCCTGCCAGACGGCGCGTTTCATCCTTTTTCTTCGGAGGGCGTTCTGTGCTTTCTTTTTTCGCATCTTTCATCACATTCTTCACTCATTCCCGTCAGTTATCCTGCGTCACATCGGTTCCGAAATATTTCTCGCTCAGCTCGGAAAGCCTGCCGGATTCGCGCATCTCATCCAGGGCCTCATTCACCGCCGCGAGGAAGCGCTCATTTCCTTTCGGAACGGGTACGAGAGAGGATGTGGTGGAATCCGTCTCCGCCACGATCTTCACTGCTGCGTCCGGATTCACGCTCAGATAGCCGGAGAAAGCGGTCTCCGCATTCAGCGTGGCATCCACGCGTCCGGAAAGCAGCAGTTCCACGCACTGGCTCACAGAATCCACGCTCACCAGCTCGGCGCCGTAGCTCTCCGCCATCCGTCCCCAGCTGCTGGTCAGATTCTGCGCCGCGCGTTTGCCCGCCAGATCCTCAAAGCTGTTGATATCCGTATTGGACTGCGCCACCATCAGCGCGCCGTGCACATAGGTATAGGGCTCTGAAAAGTCATATTTCTCCGCCCGTTCGTCTGAATATTCCACCTCGTTGACCACGATATCCACACGGCCGGAATCCATGGCCGCAAACAGGGAATCCCATTCCGCTTCCATGAACTGCGCCTCCACGCCGAGGTGCTCCGCGATTCCCTGTGCCACCTCCACGTCGAAGCCCACGAGCTCGCCGCTTTCGTCATGATAGCTGTTAGGGGAATAGGTTCCTTCCGTACCGATGATCAGGGTTCCTCTTTCCAGAATCGTATCAAGCAGATCGGTTTCCCCGGAATCGGACGATGTTGTTTCCGCCGCATTCTGTGTTGCTTCTTCGGAAGCTGCTTCACTCGCCGCCGCTTCTGAAACGCTTTCCGCCGCTGTCTGCGCGGTCTGCGTCTCTTCGCTGCTCTGGCCGCAGGCTGAGAGGCTGACCGCTGCCAGCATGCCTGCCAGAAGGAATCCCATTACTTTTCTTTTCCTGTTTTTCATAATTCTCCTCTTTCCGCCGTCTGCAGCGCAGCCGTTTCTAACGGCAGCAGTTTCTAACGACAGCCGTTCCTGACGCCAGCCGACTTTTGACGGCAATCATCTTTTATTTTTACTTATTCAGCTGCAGTGTCCGCATCCTCTTTTTCATGGAAGAGGCGTAAAAATGCTTTCGTCCGTTCCTCCTTCGGATCCCCGAAGAAATCCGCAGAAGCCGCTTCCTCCACCACCACGCCGTTTTCCATGAAGATCACCCGGTTGGAAACGTTTCTTGCAAAGCCCATTTCATGGGTGACCACCAGCATGGTGCGGCCCTCCTGGGCCAGACGGCGCATCACGGCGAGCACCTCTCCGGTCAGCTCCGGGTCCAGCGCGGACGTCGGCTCATCGAAGAAAATGATCTCCGGATCTGTTGCCATCGCGCGGGCGATGGCAACCCGCTGCTGCTGTCCGCCGGAAAGCTGGGCCGGATAGTAATCGTACCGGTCGGAAAGTCCCACCTTATCAAGGGCCTCCCGTCCCGTCTGTTCCGCACGGCTTTTCGGGATCTTCCTCGCCACGATCAGTCCTTCCGTCACATTCTGCAGAGCTGTTTTATTGGCGAACAGGTTGTAATTCTGAAACACGAAGCCTGTGCGTCTGCGCAGCCCCGCCGCTTCTTTGCGGCTCACATGACCGAACCGGTAAAGCTGTCCGTCAAAGGTCATGGTTCCGGCATCCGCCATCTCCAGAAAATTCATACAGCGAAGCAGCGTCGTTTTTCCGGAGCCGCTCGGCCCCACAATGGCGATCACATCGCCCCGGTTCACCGTCAGGTCAACGCCCTTCAGGACCTCCAGGCTGCCAAAGGATTTGCGGATTCCCTTCACTTCCAGCATGCTGTCCGTTTCCATTCTGTCTCTTTCCATCCCGTCACCTCCGTTTTCCGCCGTAGAAATCGAGCTTTTTCTCCCCGATCCTCTGCAGCTTCGTCAGCACCGTGCAGAACAGCAGGTAGATGATTCCCACTTCTATGTAAAGCGCCAGCGATTCAAAGGTGCGCGCCACAATCCGCTGCGTCGCCATGAACATCTCCACCACCGTGATATTGGCCGCCAGAGAGGTGTCCTTCACCAGCCCGATGAGGGAATTGGACAGGGGCGGGAATGCAGTACGCATGGCCTGGGGCAGAATGATTCTGCG
>CAJFMW010000088.1:0-17795 GCA_904392525.1 uncultured Eisenbergiella sp. | reverse complement strand
CCGGCCTCCATCTGTCCGGCGGGAACGGATTCCAGCGCGGCCCGGATGGTCTCCGAGCAGTAGGCTCCCTGATTAATGGAAAATACCAGCACCGCCGCCGGGAACGGGTCAATGAGAATTCCCACGTTCGGCAGGCCGTAAAACACTACGAAAAGCTGTACCAGAAGGGGTGTACCCCGAATTACCCATACGTAAAAACGGGCGAGCTGCTTCAGCCCCTGTATATTGGCAAACTGCACCAGAGCGGTAACGACGGCGATCATGAGCCCGATGGCAAAAGAGATAGCCGTCAGAGGCAGCGTCATCGTCAGCCCCGGTATGAGGATCGTCCCGAAGGATTCAATCATCAAGTCCAGGATCCTGTTGCCGGTCATTGTTTCTGCTCACTTCCTTCCCATTTTTTCATTTCGTATTGTAGTATAGCTCTCACCATCAAAAATAGCAAATATTTATCACGAATGGTCTGCCATAGAATTAAGCTATGGATGCCGTCTGGAGATGTGCTGTGGGAATGTACTGTACAGGTGCATAAAGAAAAACGGCTCCGCTCCAAAGCTTTCCGCTTCAGAATGGAACCGTTCTTCCGGTATTATTTTTAAGGGGGTAACTGCTGCGGCAGGCTAAGCCGCAATCCTATAATTTTTCACCGCGTTCAGAACATCTTCTCTCTCTTCTCTCGGATTTACGAAAAGCAGTTCAAATTCTTTTCCAATGCCAAGCGCAAACACACCGAGAATGGATTTCGCATCCACAGTAACGCTTCCCAGGGTCAAATCATATTCTCCCTCAAACTGTCTCATGGTCTGAACAAAATTCTCCGCATCTTCCGGAGTTTTCAGGTAAATTTTTACAGATTCCATTGTGCCATTCCTCCGATTTTTTAATGCTTAATTCCCTTTTCGACATTATATTACAAAAAAATTTTTCTTCCGTCAGGGGGAATTTTTTAAGAAAAGGGGAATTTTCTGCACAATTTTTCCCCTGACCGCAGCTGCCGTCTGGAATCCGTTCAGGGACTCATTTTACGGTATTCCGCCGGCAGCACGCCCACTTCTTCTTTAAATACTCTGCTCATATACTTGGGATCAGAGAAACCGGTCATCGCGGCGATTTTGGTCAGGTTCAGGGTCGTTCCGATCAGAAGCGTTTTCACTTTTTCCACCTTCAGACGTCTTAAATCCTCAGAAAAGGAAAGCCCGGTTTCCTTCTTATACTGACGGCTCAGGTATTCGGGAGATACGGAAAGCTGCCTCGCCGCCTCCTCCAGTGTGATCTGGCTTCCATAGTATTCCTCGATCAGCCGCTTCGCTTTCTGAATCAGAGGCGAAAAGCTTCGACGGCTGTCCTTCTTTTTCCGTATGACAAACTGAAACAGCGCCTGGAGAATCTCTTCCATTTTTTCCCATGTAAGGGCGTTCATCACTTCGGCAAGCACACTCTGCAGCTTCAGCCCGCTTTCCTCAAGAACCATATATTCTCTCGCGGTGTTTACGATGGTCCAAAGGAAAATAAGCACATTTTCCTTAATTTCCTTCGGATCATGGTGTTCCTTCTGGCAGGCGGTTATCAGCTCTGTCATACAGGCAGAGAAATCGTCCGCGTTTCTGCGGATCACGGCACGCTTCAGCCGTACATTCATCTCAGGCGGATACCCCAGCGGAAAGACCTGAACGGAACGAACCGTCCGTTCGGACACCAGCGCTCCTGCTCCCAGCGTCAGGCGCCAGTCCATGATCCGGTAAAGCCGCTTTCCCGCCTCAGCCAGCTCAAAGATGCCGCTGCAGTCCGTCCAGGCGCAGAGCGCCCGGTTTCCGGTATTGGCCTCCAGCATGGGTACCACCACAGAGGCGAAATATCCCTCCCAGTCCTTTCCTTCCTGCATATGGTAAACAAGCATGGAAAAATGAAAATGCTCCCCGAAGCTGGTCACCACACTGTCGAAACCATCTGCATGCCCGGATACCTCATCAAGGATCCGGGCGGTGATGTCCCTGTTCTTTTCAAAATCGGAACCGAGCCACACCACGAAAAGGCCCAGAGGGTCCCTTTCTTCAATCTGATAGGTCGTTTTCAGCGCGGATACCGTTTCCTCCGACCGGGTCAGGATTCCGGTCATCGCGCCCCGCACCATGTTCTCCCGGTTCAGAAGCACATCCCGCTTTTCATCCCCGCGAAGCTTTCTCTCCGCCGTCTCCATTGCCCGTTTCAGTTCCCCGATCCGCACAGGCTTGAGCAGATAACTCTGTACGCCAAGCTCCAGCGCCTGCTTCGCGTAGCTGAAATCCGAATAAGCGGTCAGAATCATCGCCTGACAGACGATCCCCTCTTTTCTCAGCTCCCCCAGCATGGTCAGGCCGTCCATATCCGGCATGCGGATATCCAGAAGGATCACGTCCGGCTTCAGCGTCCTGATCAGTTTCAGGCCTTCCCTGCCGTCCGCCGCTTTTCCGATCACCTCATAAGAAGGATTCAGCTTCTTCAGAATCCCCTCCATCCCTTCCCGGATCGCTGCCTCGTCTTCCACGATTATTATTTTCAATCTTTTCCCCTTCCATCATCGGCAGTCTGAGGGTCACTCTGGTGTACTGCCCCTTCCGGCTTTCAAAAGAAAGCCCCGCTGCCTCCCCATAATAAAGCGTCAGTCTCTTTCTGACATTTTCAATACCGAAATGATTCCTCCTGTGATAATTCTTTTCGTTCAGAATCCGTACCATTTCCGGTTCCATTCCTCTGCCATTGTCCCCGATGGTGACATGAAGCATGTTCTCCCGGACAAGTCCGGTAATCACCAGAATCGGCTGCCGCAGTTTCGCCTCCAGTCCGTGCCGGATACTGTTTTCCACCAGAGGCTGCAGAAGCATTTTGTGCATTCCCGCTCCCGCCGCTTCCGAAGAAATATCGCAGAAAATCTGCACCTCATATCCCAGCTTCTCCTGCTGTAAGCGGATATACTTTTTCAGCCAGATGATTTCCTTTCCCAGGGTAGTGATTCCTCCCGCATCTTTAATGGCATAACGGAGGATGTCCCCCAGATCCCCCACCATCTCGCTGATTTCATATTCCTCTCTGGCGATCGCCTTCCAGTTAATGGTATCCAGCGTATTATAGAGAAAATGAGGATCGATCTGAGCTTCCAGCGCGGAGATCTCCGCGTTCTTCTGTTCTTCGGCCGCCTTTCTCACCTGGGCGAGCAGCTGTTCCGCCTGCTCCGTCATGGAGTTGAACCCTTCGATAATCTCGCGCATCTCCATCGAAGCCCCTCTGTTCATGGTCAGACGAACGGAATAATCTCCGTTTTCCACCCGCTTCATCCCATCCAGAATCCGGTCCACGGAAATGATCAGCGGCCGCGTTACAAAGAGAATGAATACGAACACCAGAAGCACCACAACGCCCGCCATTCCCCAGAACAGAACACGAAGCTCATACAGCTCCCGGCCATATTCCTCCAGCAATTCCGTCCGTTCTCCCTCTCCCACTTCTTCCGACTCATATCTTCCCGCCGCAGCCGACTGATCTTCCTTCATGATCCGCACAAGTCTTCTCTGAAAAAGCAGAGTAAAAATGAGCAGCGGCACGATCATCAAAACGATCAGAAGCACGATCAGCCTGCCGCGCAGTCCCCAAAGTCTTTTCATCCCCTTCTGTCACCGCCCCCTGTCATTCACGAAAGCTTCAGACTTCCTCCATCTGTGACGCAATCTTTTCCGCGAGCCTGCGGCATTTCCCCTCCTCGTCCGCCTCCACGATCAGACGGATCAGAGGCTCCGTTCCGCTCTTCCGGATGAGCACCCGGCCGCTGTCCGCCAGCTCTTCCTCGGCCTCCCGCACCGCTTTCTTCACCTCTTCCCGCTCCAGTACGGCGGAAGCGTCCTTCACCCGCTTGTTGATCTGCACCTTCGGGAAAAGCTTCACGCCTGCGGTGAGGAAGGAGGGCATCGTCTTTTTCTCCACAATGATCTCCATCACCCGGATCGCGGTGAGAATGCCGTCTCCGGTGGTGCTGTATTTATTGAAAATGATATGGCCGGATTCCTCCCCGCCGATGCTGTAGCCGCCCTCCTGCATCCTGGCGGACACATATTTGTCTCCCACGGGCGTGCGCTCCATGCGGATTCCTTCCTTTTCCAGCGCCTTTTGAACACCCATGTTGGAGGCCACGGTCGCCACCACCGTATCGTCGATGAGCGCACCCTCCTCCTTCATCTGCACCGCGCACAGATACATGATCAGATCCCCGTCCAGGACGTTCCCTTTCTCGTCCACGGCAAAGCACCTGTCCGCGTCTCCGTCAAAGGCAAAGCCCACATCCAGCCCCTGCTCCACCACAAAACGCTGCAGGGATTCGATGTGGGTGGAACCGCAGTCCACGTTGATGTTCAGTCCGTCCGGCTCGTTATGGATCATGAAGGTTCTCGCGCCCAGCATCTCAAACACCGTTTTGGCGATGCTGCTCGCCGCGCCGTTGGCGCAGTCCAGCCCCACACGATAACCCCGGAAGGAATGGATCGTGGTGGAGGTCAGGTAACTGATGTACTGATTCCGCCCCTGAATATAATCCGTGATCCGGCCGATGTGATCGTTTTTCGCGGCCGTGATCTCCACTTTGCCGTCCAGATACTCCTCCACCTTTTCCAGAACCGCTTCCTCCATCTTATAGCCGTCCCGGTCAATGATCTTGATCCCGTTGTCATAAAAGGGATTGTGGCTCGCCGTAATCATGATGCCGAAGTCAAAATCCCCGCTCTTCGTCACATAGGACACGCTCGGCGTGGTGGTCACATGCAGCAAATACACGTCGGTTCCGCCCCAGCTTAAGCCCGCCGCCAGCGCATACTCAAACATATAGCTGGAACGCCTGGTGTCCTTACCGATCACACAGCTGGCCTTCTTCCTGGCTCCGTCCGTGAAGTACCATCCCAGAAACTTTCCGATCTGAAATGCGTGATCCGCTGTCAATGCCTCGTTTGCCTTCCCCCGGAAGCCGTCCGTTCCAAAATATTTCATTCTTTCCTCCGAGGCCGCGAGGAGAAATCACGCAGGTGATTTCTCCTCTGCGATCACAACAGTTTTGTGCTTCAGCGCAAAACTGCCGATTGAAAAATAAGCCATCGGGCTTATTTTTCAATCTTCTCCTTTTCAAATTCCAGGCATCTGCGCCATGGAAACGCCAAATTTATAAATTAACTCTAACGCATCAGGGGGAGTTTTGCAAGGAAATTCCAAAAACGGCCCTTCTGCCAAAGGGCAGAGGGCCGTCGAAATCTTTTTATTTTTAGCACTATTTTAGCGATACATCGCCATGTACTCGCCGTGCGCCTCGATCAGCTCATCGCACATGCTGCGGATATCATCCACGCTCAGTTCAGCCGCCGTGTGAGGATCCAGCATAGCAGCCTGATAGATGTGATTTCTGTCTCTGGTGCGTGCCGCTTCAATGGTCAGAAGCTGCACGTTGATGTTGGTCTGGTTCATGGCCGCAAGCTGCACGGGCAGTCTTCCCACGTGGCAGGGATTGATTCCATGGGCGTTCACCAGGCAGGGCACCTCCACGCAGGCGTCGGAAGGCAGGTTGTCGATCAGTCCCGTATTCAGTACGTTTCCGCCGATCTGGTAGGGCTTGTTTGTAACCACCGCCTCCATGATATAGGAAGCGTACTCGCGGGAACGCTCGTGCGTCACCTTGCCGTCGTTCAGGATGTTTTTCTTCTCCTCCTCCCAATCCGCGATCTGCTTGATGCAGCGTCTGGGATACTCATCCAGCGGGATGTTGTAGCGGTCGATCAGTTCCGGATAACGGCTCTTGATGTAGAACGGGTTGTACTCGGAATTGTGTTCGCTGGATTCCGTGCAGTAATAGCCCAGATTTCTGATATATTCGTAACGGATCATGTCATTGTGCTTTTCCGACGCATTCTTCTCCAATGCACGCTTTCTGATCTCCGGATACAGGTCGTTGCCGTCCTTATCGCGCACATCCAGAAGCCAGGCCATGTGATTGATGCCCGCGATGAAATCCGTCGCGCCCTCCAGCTTGTCCTCCATGCCAAGTCCTTTCAAAAGGCCTTCGGTGCAGACCTGAACGCTGTGACAGAGGCCCACCGTGCGGATCTTCGTGTATCTCTGCATATATCCCGTCAGAATCGCCATGGGATTCGTATAATTCAGGAAAAGCGTATTCGGACATACCTCTTCCATATCCCGGGCGAAATCCTCCATCACCGGAATGGTGCGCAGGCCTCTCATGATGCCGCCGATTCCCAGCGTATCCCCGATGGTCTGCAGAAGGCCGTATTTCTTCGGGATCTCAAAATCCGTCACCGTGCAGGGCTCATAGCCTCCCACCTGAATGGCGTTCACCACGAAATCCGCATCCTTCAGAGCCGCCTTCCGGTTCTCCACGCCCAGATAGGTGGCAATCTGTGCCCGTCCCTCATTCACATTGTTGTTGATGGCCCGAAGAATGATCTCCGACTCCTCCAGACGCTTTGCGTCAATGTCATAAAGCGCGATTTCCGCATCCCGAAGCACCGGCGTGCACATGCAGTCCCCCAGCACATTTCTCGCAAACACCGTGCTTCCCGCTCCCAGAAAAGCAATTTTTACCATGGTTTTCTCCTCCTTTTTCCGTATCCGTCTTGCATTTGCTTTTTGATTCCATTAGAATGGCTTTGATGGTTCTGATTTTAGTGATTTCAGGATTTATGTTCTATATTTTTTGTTGCATATAATTGTATTTTTGTTTTCTTTTTCAGTTTCCCGGCATCGGGTCTGCGAAAGGATGGGAAAAATCATGGAAGCGAATGTTCAGATGGGCACGACCGAACAGGAGGGAAGAGCCGGACAAACGGATAAAGCAGGACAGACAGGGGAAAATGGGCTGACGGCCAACGCTGCGCCCACCGCCGAAAACGCGCCGACACAGAGGGGCTTTCAGAGGGAGACGCGCAGGCAGCTGACCGGTCCGGAATCGGAAAGCGCCATCCGTCTGTATTACTGCGGCAGCGAATCCTGCACGCCGGGACATTTCTTCGGCCCGGCGGTGCGGCCCCATTATCTGATTCATTTCATCCGAAGCGGAAAAGGAATCTATCTGAGAAAGGATGAGGTTCACGAGCTGTCCCGTGGGGATGCCTTTTTGATCCTTCCCGGAGAAACGACCAAATACATCGCGGATGAAAAAGAGCCCTGGGAGTATACCTGGGTGGCCTTTGACGGAACGAACGCCGAAGCGCTGCTCCGCTGCTGCGGCTTTCTCTCCGGAAATCTGGTGTACCGTTCGCCGGACGAAGAAGCACGGTTACGGCTGCTGCGGCAGGCCGACGCTTTTGAGAGCTGTTTTCAGGATGAAAAAAGAAATGTGCTGGAGCTGCTTGGAAACTTCTACCTGCTGTTTTCCTGCATGTATCCGGAAGGCAGCGGACAGGGCGGCTTCTCCTTTGCGGAAGAAATGAGCCATGGCGGTGGAATGCATACGGACGGGAAATCAGGCACCCTTCTGTCGGAATCCGACGGTTTGCCGGAAGCTGGAAAATCTCCTTCCGGTCAGGAGCTGTATTTCCTGCAGGCCGTTTCCTATCTGCGCCACAACTTCGGCTACCCGGTCCGGATCGAGCAGCTCGCCCGCCAGATCGGGGTAAGCCGCTCCTACCTGTACAAAGCCTTTTTAAACTGCAGCGGAAAAAGCGTTCAGCAGTATCTGCAGGATCTGCGGCTGGAGGAAGCCTGCCGCCTGCTCGCCGATACCCGGAGGGCGGTCACGGACATCGCCTATTCCTGCGGTTTTCCGGATTCCCCGTCCTTCTGCCGGCTGTTCCGGAAGGTATACGGCACAACGCCCCTGCAGTTCAGACAGCGGATGGCGAAGGGAAACTCCGGCCATGCCGCCGGGGAAATGGCGGCAGCGGATGTGGATACAGCGGGACAAAGCAGACATGCTGCGGCAGGCAGTTTCCCTGAACGCTGAACCGATATGCGGGATTCAGGTGTAACAGAATATCCGTGATACATCCCCCAATGGATATGCTTCACGTGTTGACCAGACAGCCGGGATCAGATCCGTTTTTCCCTTTTCAGCCAATCCAGAAAGGCTTCGCAGCCTTCCACGATATCGTTCCAGGCAGTATCAAAATCCCCTGTGTACCAGGGATCGTCAATGTCGCGCGGCCGGTCAGAAAAATCCAGCAGGCGGTGGATCTTATGATCCGGATCTCCGCCAGTGATGCGCAGGATGTTCCGGATATTGTACTGTTCGGCCGCGAGAATATAGTCGTATTCTTCATAGTCCCGCCGGGTCATCTGGCGGGCTGTTTTACCGGAAGGGTCAATGCCGTGCTCCAGCAGCTTGCGTCTGGCAGGCGGATAGACCGGATTTCCAATCTCCTCGCGGCTGGTGGCCGCGGACGCGATCTGGAACCGGTCGGAAATGCCGCGTTTTGTGACCATGTCCTTTAAGATGAACTCGGACATTGGGGAGCGGCAGATATTGCCGTGGCAGATGAACAAAATTTTTATCATACTCTCATTTCTCCTTATATCTGAATCGAGTATCCCCACAAGCAAAGAATAGTCAGCATTCTACAAGTCTACACTATTACTCTTTGTCATATTAATTATTTTATCACGTACTTAGTACCTCTTCCCTTGCCTTCAATTTTTACAACACCTTTTTCGCTCATTTCTTTCAGCAACTGTGTTGTCTTTGATTTGCCAAACGGGGCATAAGGAGCAATTTCACTGATTGATTTCAACATTGTCCTGCTTAAAAGCTTATATATTTTTCTTTCGTCTTCCGTTAAATTCAGGTTTTTCTCAAAAACCGGAAGTACAATCTTAATTGTATTTTCCGACACTTCAAAGTCCGGTTGTTTTAATCCTTCTTCATAGAGTTGTTTTATTCGTGTAATTCCCGTACCGAATATCTCAACAAACCCCAGCCGGTAAAATACATTTGCAAGATTTCTATTTCTCAGAACGGAGAGTTTTCCTGATAAATACTCATCTTCTGTGATTCCAGATGGCAGTCCTCCCGGAGAAATAATTTCTATTCTGTCATCAAACATCGAAACTTTTATTTGTGACTCCACATCCCACACTCTATGAATCAACGCATTTGCAATTGCTTCTCTGAATGCAGCCTCCGGTATTTTTTCTACCTTTTTCCTGTCTGCGCCCTGTATTTCTTCGTATTCATAATAATCTTTGAATACATCTAATGCGTTTTCATATACTGTCAAAATGGATCTATTGTCAAATGTTGCTCTTTTATGAATCACACTGATATTTTCACCGAACTTCACAATATCAATTCCCGGAAAACGATTTTTATCTGCCAAAATACCAGCCGCATTATTGTATCCAATGTTGCTGTTATATAAATTCAGCGTTTTCAGGGTATCCTGATTAAAAGTTTCAATCTGGATGCATTCTTTTAATTTTCGGCTTAGAGTATCAAACGTCAGTTCCTGATCTGCACACGGCAATTCTTCAAATCTGATATTTTTTCCTTCCAAAATCAGTCTTGACAACTCCAGCGTGTCAACTTCTATTGTTGCAGTATCATTTCGTTTGTATGCCTTTGATTTATATAAATATGGTTTTTGAAGCCCGCTTTTTACAGTCAGCTTTATCGTTCTGTCATTATTCTGCAATTCCAGTGTGTAATCAGGCTGCGGAGCAATACTGTCATTAATTTTGTTTTCAATATCCAGACACGCCAGTTTTACATCCGACAATCCTTTGATATTACCATTGTCATCAATGCCAAAAAAAATTTCTCCACCATCGTAATTTGAAAAGGCACTTACTGTTTTTAAAAACGTATTTGTAATCTTTTCTTTGAACTCTATTGTTCTTGTTTCACGCATACATTGTGCTTCCTTTCCAAATTTCACTGCTTATATTATATGCAGAAACACGCAGAAAATCAATCGTATTTTTTTACGATTGATTTTCTGACCATTTTAGGTTATTAAGTTTTAAAATCCTGTCACATCAGAGCGCTTTCAAAAATAGTGTTATAAACGCCTTTCTGATTCGTAAAACCATTGATTTTGCTGGTTTTACCGCGATTTCCAAGGCAGCTCAAGATGATCGTTCAAATCCAAATTATAGAATGTCCAACCAAATCGTAATCCCAATTAAAATGATTATCAATAAGTTTTTTAAATGAATGAACTATTATTGACATTGTCGATGTTTTGTATGATAATCATATAAAATCTGATAGAAAGCGAGGTACTTAATTATGAGAAATAGCAGAACTAATATAAAATCTGAATATCTTTCGAGGACCTCGGCTGCAATATAATAGTTTTTATGGAATTTCTTTTGTCGTGGTTTGTTAGCCACGGCTTTTTCTCTTTTTGATGCAATCTTCTGTTCTCTAAAGATATTCATACAAGCGCAATTTTACCAAAATTAAGTCAGGACAATTTGTGGAGGAATTTATGATTCATCTTAGAAAAATTACAGAAGAAAACTTTATTGACGCATTTCATCTAAAACTTGCACCTGAACAAGAACGCTTTGTTTCACATCCGATTCGTAGTCTCGCACAAGCTTATGTCTATAGGGAGCAATGCCAACCTTTTGGAATATATGAAGGGGACACTATGGTTGGCTATGTTATGGTGATTTACGATTATGATATTCCTGAATATGATATATGGCATATGATGATTGATGAATCGAAACAGAAACGGGGCTATGGCAGAACTGCATTGGAACGGGTACTTGATTATATCAAGACGAAACCTTTTGGCTCTTCAAATCGGGTAACCCTAACCTGTAACAGAGATAATAGCCAGGCACTCAATTTGTATAAAAGCAGAGGCTTTGCAGAGACCGGAGCGGTTGATGACGATGAAATAGAACTATCATTGATGATGCAGTAATAATTTGCTTTTAATGCTTTATACAGTTTCTCCGATATTCCGTCATTCTCTCAATCATTCTTACCGGCCCTGATATCAGGGCCGGAAGCCCAATGCCGTCATCACTACAAAGGCCACCAAACCGGAATAATGTACAGCAGAAGTTTTATTTTCTGTTCAACGCCGGCAAACAGAGTGCCTTTCCAATCCTGATGCCCTCAAACATCAGCAGCCTCATTTAATATTGCAACCACAGTATCTTTTGCAATAGCTGACGCTTTGGCACAATTTTCCTCAAAATTGCTGACTCCGCTTTCTTCAGCAGTATCCGTAACACATCGGACAGAAATAAACGGTATGTGATTCACATAACACACATGAGCGATACTTGCTGTTTCCATATCCACTGTTAAGGGCGCAAATTCATCATTTATTTTTTGACGTCCCTCTTCTGTTATGAAGGATTCTCCTGTAACCATTCGTCCCCAGAAAACTTTTCCGGGCAACTTTGTTTTCTCCACAGCAGCTTTCGATAACTCTATCAGTTTTTGATCTGCTTCAAAGAAAACGGATTTCATCCACGGATGAAATTCTGTTAAAATATCCTGGGCAACGTCATGATAACAAACTTCAGTAGAGATTACGGTATCAAATATTTTGAGCCTCGGATCCATTCCGCCTGCCGTTCCCGAATTGATAATCGCGTTGACATCAAAAATATCTATCAAAATTTGTGATGCTATGGCAGCGTTTACCTTACATACTCCGGAAAACAGGGCAACAACCTCCGTACCGTCAATCTGCCCTTCATAGAATTTCAACCTGGCTTTTTCAATCACCTTACAGTGATCCATCATGGGCAGGAAAGGGGCAAGTTCTTCATCCCCGGCACATACAATACCAAATTTCATCACGCCCTCCTTAATTTCTGCTTTGTTCCCATCCGCAAATCAAACTCTTCCTTCCAGCCCTTTGTATTGTTTTTCTGGCTTTTTATGCAGGTATACGGTACAGCTTTGTTTTGGGCACAGATTGACGCATCGATAGCAAAGCGTACAATTTCCTTTCTGCAGCACCTTTCCATCAATCAATTCCAGATTGTGCGTTGGACATTTTCTTACGCACAGTCCACAGCCAATACAGCTTTCATCCATCCGGAAAGAGGAGCGTCCCTGCTCTTCCATTTTTACATAAGCAATATTCTGTGTTTTCCCGAGTAATGTGGAAAATATATTCCACCCGCGTTTTTTTACGATGCCCTGCTGAATATCCCGGCAGATGCGGTCCAATTTTTTTAACGCTTTTACCGGCTTTTTCCCGTTCCTGAAAAGTAAACGATTATCATGGTATTTTCCTCCCCGGCACTGCCTCCGCCATTCGTTCTTATCTTTGATCGGGAACGCCTTCCGAAAGCTGGCCGTGTGTCAGATATCTGCTTTCATGGATCGGATTTTTTACTTTTCCGCAAGATAATCCAGAATCTCCGCAGCGTTGGTATCCGGCTTAACCTTTGGCATCACCTTCTCGATGTTCCCCTGCTCATCAATGATATAGGTGGTACGCACCACGCCCATGCTGACCTTTCCGTACAGCTTCTTTTCCTGCCAGACATCGTACGCCTGGATCGCCTGCAGCTCCGGGTCAGACAGCAGGATGAACGGCAGATTGTATTTCTGCGCAAATTTCTGGTGGGAGGCTGCGCTGTCCTTACTGATGCCGATCACCACAACGTCCTGTTCTTTGAACCGCTCATAGGCTGCTGCAAACGCACAGGCCTGGCGGGTACATCCGGGAGTATTGTCTTTGGGATAGAAATACAGAACAATCTTTTTTCCGAGAAAATCCGACAGGCTTACCTGCCTGCCATCCTTGTCTGAAAGTGTAAAATCCGGTGCTTTTCTGTTCACTTCAAGCATTCTTATTTCCCTCCGTATTCTGATAAAAATTATGTCATTTTCAATCGGAAAACGCCGCCAAATCCAGGGCAGAATTTTATCCGTCCCATATGTTTACGACTATTGTTGCATACTATATGAATCCTGTCAAAGAAAAGCAGATGGGACGGTTTCTCTTTTATCCCTTCCGGAAAAGAACCTTTCCCTGCTCTTCCCTGATCTCATATGTGAGGTCAAAAAGACGGCAGAAATCCTCCACGGTCACTCCGACACAGAAGGTCGCTGACACCTGGATATCCTCTTCCACGGTGATATAAGGAAGTTCCAGCGGACTGCCATTTTTTCTGACCTCCAGACTTCTGATTTCGTTATCGTCGTATTCCGCTTCCATAATCCAGGTGTCGCCGCCGATGGTCCAGGTACTGGTATAGAGTTCATCCTGTGAAGATGTTCTGTAGGTTCCGCCAAGGGCCGTCACATATTCCCGGATAATCAGGGGAATGCTCATCTGGTCGGTAGTCAGTCCAATATCCATAACCATCATATAGGATCCCAGTTCCCGGTTGTACCAGCAGTATTTATAATCGTCGGTCGTCAGCCCATATGGCCCGTACGGATTATCCGCTCTGTCATACCGCATTTCCGTTCCATTCAGTTCAATAACCGGCAGCAGGGACACGTGCTTGTCCGCAAGATACCCTGCCGGTATATCGTGCCCATTTTCAATCTTCCCATCGACGTACAGCTGAGCATAGGCATCCGCTAGGCGGTCATATAATTCCTGCCGTTCATGCTGGCCGGTAACCCCGATATCCGTCAGGTTGACCCATGTTTTATGTTCCTCCGCTTCCTGTCTGGAGCGCTGCCATACAACATGGACACCGGCTGCCGGATTGCTGGAAAGAAATTCCGGCGGATTATATTCCAGCTCCCGGCTGTAAATCTGATCCGCTGTAAGAATCGTATCCACCACCTGATCAATGTCACGGAAGGAAAGCAGGTATATCCAGCCGTGTTCTTCCAGATATTGCCCATTTTCCTGCAGAACCGCATCAATATCATCCCGGTACAGCCCGCGAACCGCATTTACATAATCACAGGTTATTTCTCTCCTGTAAAAGCTGGTCTGCGTAGCGTCGATTGTGATCGGGACAAGGCGGCTGTTCGCTGTAAAGGCCAGTTCCCGGTTATCCGTCATAAAACGGTATTCCATATTGTCGGGACTTTCCTCTATGAGTTCCCTGTCCACCAGATGATAGGGCTCCGTGCAGATGGAATCCACATATTCCAGGACCTTTCTCTGGCCGTATATTTCGCCGTCCTTTCCTGTGCATCCGGTGAAGGAGGAAAGAAGAAGGGCTGTCAGAAGAAAAAGGGCAAAAGGCTTCGGGTTCGTTTTCATGGTTGAGAACTCCTTTGAAGAGGATTGAGGGGACTGTTGTGAACTTAATCTATTTTTTTGTTTCTCATCCATACTGCCTCATCAGCCTCTCCGCCTCCCGCTTCATCTGTTCCGCCACGCCCTCCGGAGACAGAATTTTCACCTGTTCCCCCAGCGAAAAGATCCATCCCAGGAACTGGCCGCTGACATGCACGTCCACGTTTACGGTAAAATGCCCCTCATCCGCGGGAATCAGCATCACGTCCTTACCGAACCTATCCAGAATGACGCCGACCAGGCTGTTATCCACCAGAAGCTTTACGGTCTGCTCCTCACCGCCGAACATGCCGAAGCTCTTTTTGGTGTAGTCCGCCATGTCCAGCTTCTGGAAATGCTCTCTGCCTTCTCTTTCCTCCTCCGATATACGGATATGAAGCATCTTGTCCACACGGTAGTGCTTGATCCGCCCGGCATCCGAATCGTAGCCCACCAGATAATAATTTTCATTGTCCCAGGCCAGCCCCCATGGGCTGATATGATACCAGGCCCCGCCATGGCGCAGCTCCATTTCCTTTTTCACATTCCACTGAAAATACTGGAAACGGATCTTCCTGTTTTCCGAGATGGCATTGTGAATGGCGTCCACGGTATAATAGATGCTTTCGTTCATGGTCTTGATCCTGCCGGATACATACACCTGCCTCTGCAGCTTCTGGGCGTCATATTTACTGACCAGCTTTTCCAGCTTCCGGATCAGGGCATTCGTTTTCTTCTCCGTAATAAACCGGGAGGACTGGATGGCGTCCACCAGAAGCTTCAGCTCCGGCAGTTCAAATGGCCTGTTGATCACATGATAGTGGTATCTGTTTCCCACCGGTTCCCCTTCCACCTCAATATCAAGGATTTCCAGATCCCGGAGGTCAGTATAGATGCTTTTCCGGTCCGCAGTGATTTCATATTTTCCCAGCGCGGCCATAATTTCCGGCATGGTGATATAGTGTTCCTCATCCGTATTTTCCAGCATGATCTGTGCGAGCCGGTACAATTTAAACTTCTGATTCGTTCCCTTTGGCATGGCCTTCCTTCTCCTGTCCCTTTTGGTTCAGTATAGCACAGGTGGGAAATTTATAACACATTCGCCAACGGATTTTCTTTTTTAAAAGTCGTATTTGGCCGGGTCCAGGCCGGCCCGTTCCAAGACTTTTTTCCGCTCTCCGGCCCGCATGAATCCCAGAGCATCCGGATCAAGTCCTGATAATTCCAGTTCCGTCTTTTCCGCATCAGCCCTTCCGGCAAAATCAACAGCATCCTTTCCATTCATATGCCGCACCTCCCTCAGTCTTCCAGCCATTCCAGATAATCAGCTTCACTTGCGAAGAGCTGATACCCTCCGTCCACATAGCCCATATAACCGTTCTCCGTATTGTATCCCTTCATCACTCTTCGCTCCTTCCTGATAATGTCAAGCTTTCTTTTTTTCGATAGTAACAGATTACAGGAAGAGCTGTCCGATACAAATCCCACCTGAATCCGTTCTGGAAAACAGAAGCCGACTCTGTGAAGGAGATCCGGAGTTCCAAAGGAAAGGTCCTTCGCCGGACTTTCCTTAAGGAGAACATGCAGAAAACCCGGAGCATGTGCCCCGGGCTTTCATCCATAACCGCAAAACAGGTTTCCTGATTCTTTTTTCCGCGTTCTCTTATTTTACCTCAACCAGTTCGATCCGGAAATTCAGTTCCTTTCCGGCCATCTCATGGTTGGCATCCAGCGTAATTGTGGTTCCTTCTTTTGCCGTCACCTTCACAGGGAAGGGCTGGCCATACTGGCTGGTCAGATAGACCTGCTGTCCTACTTCAAGGTTCTCAGATCCCGGAAGCTGTGCGGTCTCAATTGTGAAAATGGCATTCGGGTCCGGCATGCCATAAGCTTCTTCGGGCATCAGGTGGACATCCACAATCTGTCCCACCTCCATATTCGCTACCGCAGCGTCAAATCCCTGAATCATCTGTCCGGCTCCGCAGACAAATTCCAGCGGCTCGCCCCTGTCATAGGAGGAGTCGAACTGCGTCCCGTCATTGAAAGTTCCTCTGTAATGGGTGCGGCAGGTCTTGCCCACATTGCGGCCGGTCACAGCAGACTGTGCGCCACAGCCGCCTCCGCAGCCCTCCCCGCAGGAATGACCGTCCTCATGGCCGCCGCAGCTATGGCCTTCTTCGTGGCCGCCGCAGGAATGACCCTCTTCGTGATCGCCACAGCTGTGGCCTTCCCCATGGTGGTGGTCACAGTTCGCACCGGTGGATACCAGTTCTCCTTTCAAATAGGCCTCCACCGCCTGGTCCACATCTCCCTCTGCACCGGCACACAGCTCAACGCCCGCCTCCGCAAGCGCCGCCTGCGCTCCGCCGCCGATGCCGCCGCAGATCAGTACATCCACCGCCTGTCCGGCCAGCAGGCCGGCCAGCGCGCCGTGTCCGACTCCGTTGGAGGCGATCACTTCGCTGGAAACCACTTTACCATCCTCAACAACCACTTTACCATCCTCAACCTCATACACCTTGAAGTTTTCCGTCCTTCCGAAATGCTGGAAGATATTTCCATTATCATAGGTTACCGCTATTTTCATTCCGCCGTTTCTCCTTTTTTCAGATGTTTTTTCTCCGGTAACGGCCTGACTCCTGGGCCGCGCAGATCCGCCGCGGCTTAGCCGCAGACAGATTTCCCGGAGCGTCTGGCAACAGTATACCCTTTTACCGGAATATTGGCAACGGATTCTGAAAAATCATTAATCAATGGAAGCCGCCCGTATCCGTCTGTTATGCCAGAAAAAAGCAGGCTATGACGCTCTTCCGCCATCCATTTCAAATACCACATCCGCCAGGTTCATGGTAGATTTTCTGTGGGATACCAGCAGCACCGTCCTGTTTTCCTGCGCCTCCTGCAGGGATTTCAGGATGATGCCCTCATTCAGGGAGTCCAGATTGCTGGTGGGTTCATCCAGCAAAAGGAAGGGAGCGTCGTGCAGGAAGGCCCGGGCGATGCCGATCCTCTGCCTTTCTCCTCCGGAAAGGGTATCTCCCAGCTCCCCCACTTCCGTATCATAACCCTTGGGAAGGGTCATTACAAAATCATGGATGGAAGCTTTTTTCGCTGCCTCCATGATCTCCTCCCGGGATGCGCCGGGCTTTCCGACGGCGATGTTGTTGGCTATGGAATCGTGGAACAGGCAGGTTTCCTGGGTCACACAGGCTTCCATCTGCCTCAGATCCGAAGTATTGATTCCACGCACATCCCGTCCGGAAATACGGACGCTCCCTGTCTGCACATCCCAGAAGCGCATCAGAAGCTTCAGCAGCGTGGATTTTCCGGAGCCGCTCGGCCCGTGAATGCCAATGATTTTTCCCTTTGGAATCTCCATGGAATAGCCTTTCAGAATCTGCTCCTGCTCATAGGCAAAGTCCACCTGCTCTGCAGCCGCTCCATCAAAAACGGTCCGGGGCTGTCCGGAAATCTCCTCCGTCACCGGCTGCTCCTCCAGGATGGAAAGCACCCGCTCTCCGCTGGCAAGGGTCTGGTTCAGGTTGTTGGACAGGCTGGCCAGAGCCGTCACCGGGCCGAAGGAACCCATCATGGCGATGGTTCCCACCA
>CAJFMW010000087.1 GCA_904392525.1 uncultured Eisenbergiella sp. | reverse complement strand
ATTATTCAGAGCATGCAGCACTGCGTCATAAATTCCCATAGCAACTGCCGGATTTCCAGCTTCCGCCTTCCACAGGGTGGAACGAAAAAATAGTGGACAGCCCCTTCTTTGGTCAACCATCCACTATAAAATCAGCCACTATTTTATATAAGACATATCGCTGATTCTCTTTATAAACCTCTTCCCCTTCTCATTTTCAAACATATGGGAAACTCCTCCGGCCAGTCCAAATATTTCACCTGCATTGATCGTCTCAACGCTTAATCCAAGAAACATGGTATAAAAGACGCTTAATAAGTCTCCATGAGAAACAATGATTATATTTTCATCATTACTACTCATAATTTCATTAAAAAACGGTTCTAATCGGTTCCACTCATCTCTGCGGCTTTCCGCATCAGAAAACATTCTGTCATCAACGGTTTTCTCCTGCATTTCCATATTTTCACGCATCCACTGCACTGATTTTCCACAGCACCTGCCAAGGTTTCTTTCCCTTAATTCCGTCCTGAAAACAGGTGTCATCCCCAAATAGTTTCCAACGATTTCAGCCGTCTGCCTTGCCCGCAGCAAATCAGATGAATACATGACAAATCTTTTTTCGGACAGTTCTGCTTTTAACGTTTCTCCAATTCGATTCGCCAGCGTCATCAGCCCGTGAATGGCATCCGGGCATCTTTTATGTATATGCTTGCAGTCAGATTAACTATCTGCGAATGCATTCATTATATTTTATAAAAAGACAAAAAGATAGAAACGCCTCTTGCAATTTATCACAGTTTTCATTGCCCATCCTCCCCCTCTGTGCTATAATCAAAAAAGAGACAGGAGACAAAGGAAGCGGGCTTAGAAGATGAGCCCTGTTTTGTTTGTCTTTTTCTATTTATAAAAATGGCTGGAAACAATGATGAACAGTAAATTTATGGAACAATTTGAAGACTGCCCGGTGATTGCCGCGGTGAAGGACGAAGAAGGACTGAACGCCTGCCTGGGATCGGAAATCGGAATCGTGTTCGTTCTTTACGGAGATGTCTGTACCATCCCTGAAATCGTCCGCAAGCTGAAAAAAGGCGAAAAAACGGTGATCGTCCATATCGATCTGATCTCCGGCCTGTCGGCAAAAGAAGTTTCGGTGAACTTTATCCACACCAACACGGAAGCGGACGGAATCATATCCACAAAACCTGCCCTGATCCGGCAGGCAAAAGAGCTTGGTATGTGTACCGTCATGCGTTTCTTTGCCATCGATTCCATGGCCTTTGACAACATCTGCAGGCAGTCTGAAGCGGTTCGCCCGGATATGATCGAGGTGCTTCCTGGACTGATGCCGAAGGTCATCAGACGGATCTGTGAAGAAAGTCCGATTCCTGTCATCGCGGGAGGACTCATCACCGAACGGGAGGATATCGTAGCGGCGTTAAATGCGGGAGCCGTTTCCATATCCACCACCAACCGGAAGGTCTGGTTTATGTAATAAGCTTAACATAATATAATTTTATTTGCAGGAGAAATGAGACAGCAAATTCACACGTCAGAAGACGTGTTGTTTTTGCTGTCTTTTTTATATCAATTTATTGCCGCCTGCGGCGGCGGAAAAAGAGTCCGGCACGAACCCGATGGGTCGTGCCAAAGAACGGCTTTGCCGTTCTTTCATGATTGAATGCCGCCTGCGGCGGCGGAAAAGAGGAAGAAGCATGACAGATGTAATTATTATCGGCGCGGGTGCAACAGGCTGCGCCATCGCAAGAGAACTGTCCCGCTATGATCTGGATGTTCTCGTTCTGGAACGGGAGGAGGATGTCTGCTGCGGCACTTCCAAGGCCAACAGCGCCATCATACATGCCGGTTTTGACGCCGTTCCCGGCACCTGGAAGGCCAGGCTGAACGTGGAAGGAAACCGGATGATGGATTCTCTTTCCAAAGAGCTGGATTTTCCCTTCAAAAGAAACGGCTCCCTGGTTCTCTGTTTTTCAGAGGATCAGATCAGCGGACTGGAAGAGCTGCATCAGCGCGGCATTGCGAACGGCGTTCCCGGTCTGCGCATCGTGAAGGGAAAGGAAATCCACGAAATCGAACCCAATCTTTCCGAAGATGTATACGCCATGCTCTATGCGCCCACGGGTGGTATCGTCTGTCCCTTCAAAATGACCATTGCACTGGCAGAAAATGCCTTTGAAAACGGCGTAAATTTTCGCTTTCAGACGGAAGTGAAAAATATTTCCAGGAAAATGGTTTCCGGAATGCCGGCAGGCTACGTGGTTCAGACTGCCGATACGGAATACGAATGCAGGACGGTAGTGAACGCCGCAGGCGTATACGCCGATGAATATATCCTGATGGATAAAAAAGCCGGCAATTTTGTCTCCCATACCGTTTTCCAGCAGCCCACCCGTCTGGGAAAGGGCATCCTGGTCACCCCCACCGTTCACGGCAACCTGTTGGCAGGACCCACAGCGGAGGATATCTCCGACAAGGAGGCTACAAATACCACGGCAGTGGGGCTCTCACAGGTGATGGAAAAAGCCTGCCTCAGCGCGTCCCGCATTCCCTTGAACATGGCGATCACCTCCTTTTCCGGACTGCGCGCCTGTGAAGAAAATGGGGATTTCGTTCTGGGAGAGGCAGAGGACGCGCCAGGCTTTTTCAACGCCGCAGGCATCGATTCTCCCGGCCTTTCCAGCGCTCCGGCCATCGGCGTCCTGCTGGCCGGACAGATTGCGGAAAAGTTGCACGCCTCCAAAAAGGCGGATTTTCACCCGCAGAGAAAAGATATTCCCTGTGTTGCCACAAGCACACCGGAGGAAATCGCAGCACTCATCGCTTCTGATCCCGCCTATGGAAATGTGATCTGCCGCTGTGAAACCGTAACGGAGGGAGAAATCATCAATGCCATCCGCCGTCCCTTAGGCGCCAGAAGCCTGGACGGTATCAAACGCCGTACCCGTGCGGGTATGGGACGCTGCCAGTCCGGTTTCTGCGCTCCCAGGGTTATGGAAATTCTTGCGAGAGAACTGGGCGTATCCCCTCTTGCTCTCACAAAATCCGGTGGAGCCTCCCGGCTTTTGACCGGAATGACAAAGGATCAGACACCCGCAATTTTCACAGAAAGGAATAACGGACATGATGGAATATGATCTGATTATCATAGGAGGAGGCCCTGCGGGCCTTGCCGCCGCGGTCTCCGCCTTCGACAGCGGTGTAAAAGACATCCTGATTCTGGAGCGTGACGGAGAACTCGGAGGCATTCTGAACCAGTGCATTCACAACGGCTTTGGCCTGCATACCTTCAAAGAAGAACTGACCGGACCGGAATACGCGGACCGCTTCATCCGGCAGGTAAAGGAGCGGAATATCCCTTCTTGGCTGAATACCATGGTGCTGGACATCAGCGCACAGGAACCGGAAGCTTCAGCCGATGAAAAAAACCCTGCACCTGTCAAAACGGTCACTGTCATGAACCGGACGGAGGGCCTCACCGTTCTTCGCACAAAAGCGGTCATTCTCGCCATGGGATGCCGTGAGCGTCCCCGCGGCGCGCTGAACATTCCCGGATACCGTCCCGCCGGAATCTATTCAGCAGGAACCGCCCAGCGCCTGGTCAACATGGAAGGCTTTATGCCGGGTAAGGAAATCGTCATCCTCGGCTCCGGAGACATCGGCCTGATCATGGCCCGCCGCATGACGCTTGAAGGTGCAAAGGTGAAGGTCGTTGCAGAACTGATGCCCTATTCCGGCGGCCTTCAGAGAAACATCGTCCAGTGTCTGAAGGATTTCGGCATCCCGCTGAAGCTGAGCCACACCGTCATTGACATTGATGGAAAGGAACGGGTGAAAGGAGTCACTCTGGCCCAGGTAGATGAAAACAAAAAGCCCATTCCCGGAACAGAAGAATATATTTCCTGTGACACCCTTCTCCTTTCCGTCGGCCTGATCCCGGAAAATGAGCTTTCCTCCAGGCTTGGCGTACAGATGGCTCCGGCCACCAACGGCCCCTGTGTCAATGAAAGTCTGGAAACCTCCGTTCCCGGCGTTTTTGCCTGCGGAAACGTGCTCCACGTCCATGATCTGGTGGACTATGTGTCTCAGGAGGCCGCAAATGCAGGAAGATACGCAGCGAAATATATTAAGGCTCAATATTCTCAACAGGCTCAACATATCGGAGACCGTTCTGAACACGAAACAAAAGCCGCCATCCCGATTCTGGCCAAAGACGGCGTGCGGTATACGGTTCCTCAGACCATACGCCTTTCCCGCATGGAAGACAGCCTCACCGTCCGCTTCCGGGTGGCCGACGTTTACCGAAACTGTCAGATCGGCATTTATCTGAACGACCGGCCCCTTCGCAGCATCCTCCGTCCCAGACTTGCTCCCGGAGAGATGGAACAGGTGATTCTGAAAAAAGAAGAACTTCTTTCCATGGAACAACAGACAGGAACGCCGCTTTTCTCCATCTCCATTGCAGTTCAGACCGGCTCGGATTGAACTGTAACAACTGCAGTCTGAATCTTAGCGGCTCCGGAAGCATAACCGTTGCTTCCTTCATGATTTTGAAATATACTGGAATCGAGGTACTCTTATGGAAGAACGTAAACTGATCTGCATCAACTGTCCGCTGGGCTGTTCTCTCACCGTCACGCTGAACGGGGGAGAAGTCACCGGCGTTACCGGAAACACCTGTCCCCGCGGGGAAGCCTATGGCCGGAAGGAATGTACCCATCCCACAAGGATCGTCACCAGCACCGTCCGGGTCAAGGATGGAACCCTTCCTGTGGTTTCCGTGAAAACCGCATCCGACATTCCCAGGGAAAAAATGGAGGAATGTGCCGCGCAGTTAAAGACCATCGTTGTCTCCGCTCCCGTTCATATCGGAGACATCATTCTGGAAAACTCTGCAGGATGCGGCGTCCCGATCATAGCAACCAAAAATGTGGAAAGGAAATAGACATGATCACCGATCTCACCGGAAAGAACGCCGATGCCCTGAAGCTCAAGAAGCTGTGGCTTTTGGACATGGACGGCACGATTTACAATGAAAATGAGATTTTTGAAGGAACTCTTGATTTTCTGAGTCAGATCAAAAAAAGCGGAGGACGGTATATTTTCATTACCAATAACTCTTCCAAATCCGTCTCCGACTATGTGAAAAAAGTGAATGCCATGGGCATTGAGGCCGGATATGAGGATTTCTATACCTCCAGCCAGGCTACCGCCATGTACATCAAAGAAAACTATCCGGGTCAGACCGTTTACTGCATGGGAACCCGCTCTCTTGTAGAGGAATTAAGAGAAAGCGGCCTGCACGTGGTCACGGAACCGGACGACACTGCCACTGTCGTCCTCATCGGCTTCGACACGGAAAACACCTCAGAAAAAATCAGAAATACCTGCATCATGCTGGGAAAGGATGTTGCCTATCTTGCCACCAACCCGGATCTGGTCTGCCCGGTCAGCTTCGGCTTCATTCCGGACTGCGGTTCCATGAGCATCATGCTCAAAAACGCCACCGGAAAGGAACCCTTCTTCATCGGCAAGCCCCAGCCCATCATGGTGGACTGTGTGCTGAAAAATACGGGTTGCTCCAGAGAAGACGCCGTGATCGTAGGCGACCGCCTTTATACCGATATTGCGACCGGCGCCAACGCGGGCGTGGATACCATCTGTGTCCTCTCCGGAGAGGCGTCCATGACAGACATACAGGAATGGGACGGTGAACCGACCTGGATTTTTCAGGATGTGAAGGAAATCCATGAAAAGCTTTCAGCTGACTGAGCTTTTTTCATAGTCAGCGTTTCCCTTCTTCTTCCAGACACCGGACAGATATCTGGCCTGACATACCAGCCCTGTCAGAATCCAGTTTGAGACGGCGGTCAGCCACAGCCCTGCCGGCCCGATCTGAAGCACAGATGTATAAAGCCAGGCGAAGCCGATCCTTCCAACGATTTCAACCGTTCCGTTAAACAGAGCAAAGCTGGTATCCCCCGCTCCGTTTAAAATGCTTCGGTTCACGTATATCATGCTCAGGGCCAGAACACCGCAGGAAAGGATTCCGATTCCCATGACACTGTAGCTTCTCACCTCCGGCTCGCCCTGCACGAAGAAATCCGCAAATATTCCTCCACAGGTATGGCCGATTACAAAAACGAGAATGCTGTAAATCACAGCCATGATCCATCCAACCCGGTAACCGTTCTGTACCCGTTTTTTCTGCCCTGCTCCCACGTTCTGTCCTGTATAGGTTGACAGCGCCATGGAGAGGGAGCTTAACGGCATGTTGTTCAGATTATCAAACTTGTTGATGATCGTATTGGCGGCCACAACCGTTTCTCCAAAGCTGTTCACGAATCCCTGCAGGACCGCAGCTGAAATATTGATGGTGGAGCTCTGCAGCGCAAGCGGTAGTCCGGTATATAAAAGCTTCTGCAGAACCGCACTGTTTGGCCTTAACTGTGACATTGAAAACTGAAAGCATTCATATTTTTTTCTGGCATAAATCAGACCGGCACCTGCAGCAATCAGCTGGGAAAGAAGCGTGGCAAACGCTACGCCGAAAACGTCCCATTTCACAACCGTAACAAAACATACATCCAGCACAATGTTCAGAAGGCTGGAAAAAGCGAGAAAGAAAAGCGGTGTTCTGGAATCTCCAAGCGCCCGCAGAATTCCGTTCACACAATGGTACAGGGCCATTCCCAGGATGCTTACGAACACTGTCCTCATATAGATCAGCGCCCGCCCCATCACCGCCTCCGGCGTTCCCAGAAGAGCCAGAAGATTTTCCGCAAGCAGAAATCCCAGTCCTCCTGTCAGAACCGCCGACGCCATCAGAAGGATCAACGCGTTGGCGACCACGGTTTTAATCCGTTCTTCCTGTTTTGCTCCGTGAAGCTGAGACACCAGAATGCCCACGCCGGTGGAAAGTCCCATATTCAGTCCCACAAATACAGCGTAGGGGCCGCTGCAGACCCCCACCGCCGCCAGCGCATCGGCTCCGACGAACCTTCCCACAATCACGGAATCCATGATGTTGTAAAGCTGCTGAAACACATTTCCCAGAAAAATCGGAATGGCAAAGGAGATCAGAAGTCCCGCCGGTCTTCCCTGTGTCATATCCATTTGTTTTGTGCCTTTTCGTGCTGTCAGCATGGCTGCTCTTCTTCCTCCGTCTCTCAATATCCGATCATTGGAATGGATACAGGTAACTGTTCAAAAGCGGCCTTTTCTCCGTTCTTTACCTCGTACAGCACCTTTCCCGTCTGCAGAGCCGCTTCCATCAGCTCACGCTCCGGCTGCATACAGATATCCACCATTCCAATCTGATAATTTTCTCCGTCAAATCTTCCCAGACAGAACTGATCATTGTACTGGAACCAGTGCGCTCCTACACCGTAGGGGTGCTGTGCCACCTTTTCCACATAATGACGGAACATCACCGCCCTCTGGTTTTGATCGGTCACGCCTTTCAGTCCTGTTGCCGTCAGTCCGCGGTCCAGTGCGCCGCAGTGAAACTCTCCCATCAGGATAGGAAGATCCACTCCCGCATCTTTGACAAAATTCATGTCCTTTGTGGGGTCAAAATCATAGCAGTTAATGGAAAATACATCAAAATATTCCCATCCCGCCATCATGTCCCGGTTATAGGCCTTGGACCACCGGAGTCCCAGATTCAGATGATTGTGATCCACCTTCCGGCATGCTTCGGCAGGTACCCGGCTGTATTCCCGAATCAGGAAAACAGAATATTCTCTCAAATCCTTTTCTGCTCCCGGAAAGCGCTGCATACAGCCTTCAATCGGCTTTTCCAGTTCAGAAAAGTCAGAAAACGCGGTTCCCCATACCTCGTTTAACGCCTCCACGCTGCCATACCGCTCCTTCAGAAAACGGATCAGCCCCCGTCTGCAGCAGGTATCCGCAGGATTGCGAAGCACTTCATCCGCAATGGCAATATCCTCCACAAAATTAAATTCCGGTTCATTGCGCAGGAAATAACCGATCAGCCAGGGATCATCCTTCCATTCCTCCAGCTGCTTCGCATAGATTTCCGCGTTTCTTTGATATTCCTCCGACAGAACATCCGGAAAATCTCTGAAAATCAGGGTCTTCGTCATGGGAAAGCCGGGCAGCTCACGTACATATGGCAGACTATCATGACCGTCATTCACATGCAACCCCGGAAAATTTCCCTGGGAATTGATCCCGCTTCCCTTGAGGGAACGCATGGCAATCTCTTCCCATTTTTTCTTCCAGTCATCCCCATATACCCTCTTCATATTTACGCCCGCAAAATTCAGCATTTTAAAGTGCTCCGGCTGCATGTAGGCCGTTCTCTGACGCACTCCCTTCTGATAAAATTCCTTCCACTCCGGATCGTCCTCTTCAGGAAGCCAGTCACAGACCTTCTCAAATCCATCCACCCGGCAGCCATCTCCGGGCCTGGTTCCACAGGGACCCAAAGAAAAATAGTCGCAGCCATCCGGATCTACCAGATGCCATCTTCCATCCTCCGTTTTGATGGTGGAGAAGAAGCCGCTTCCCTCCTTCAGCTTTCTTGTGCTGTCTCCTCCCCAGCGGTTCCAGGACGGGAACGGATAAGCCGCCGGCCCTTCCTGTGCCTGCAGCTCCTTTTTCAGTTCCTCCATGGAATGAATCTTTCCCGGCCACTCCTTCTCCTTCCACTGGCCGAATTCATCCACAATCTTCTTATCCGGAATAGGAAATTCCTCCGGCTTTTCATTCGATGTATAAAATCCGCTCAAACGTACCCTTACATCATGATATACCTTTTCGATTCCCAGTTCAAATTGCTTAACATCTTTCCGCTTCATACGGTGTCCGTGGCACACCAGCTTCAGCGTTCCGGGCGTCCGGTTCGTATAGATTGTGCTGTTGTCAAGCAGGCTCAGATCCAGGCATATTCTGGTCTGAAAATGCGGAAGCAGGCCGAACCGCAGATAAAGCTTCTCCCGTTCCGCTCCTTTCTCAAAGCAGCGGAACATCATGGCGGCCGAATGATCCTCCAGCACTTCCACGTCCCCGATCACATAACGATCATCCGTTTCCAGAAGCTGAGGAAGGCTGATCCCGCCTCCCGCGCTGTTCAGACATACCACACAGGAATCCTCTCCTGTCTCCTGCATGGACGCATTCCGAAGTTCCCCTTTTCTCCAGTCAATTTTCATTGTTCCCTCCATTGCCGCAAGCGGGCGGCTCTTTAATCCTGACTTTACGAATGACATATCTGTCGTTTTTATCATAATGGCTCTCTTCGTGTATAGCAATTCAAGATAGCTTGTTTTTTTATACAGAAACGTGTTGAAAATCTTTTTTTCAGAAATGTTTGATATTTCTTTTATACAAAACCGTTGTCAATACGCTTTTTCTGCGCTATACTGTAATGGTTTCCAAAAATGATTTTTACATTTTCAGGAGAACAGGGAGGCCCTTCCATGAAAGACATCCTCTGCTATCAGTTTTATCCCACTTCTCTTCCTTCCGTCAAATACATCAATCAGACCTGCCTTACGCCTCAGCAGCCGCATATCCGCAGACAGACGGAAGAGTTTATCCTTTACTACATTCTGGACGGCTGTATGTACATCAACGAAGGAGAACGCAGTCATGTCCTGCGTCCGAATGAAATGCTGATTCTCGATCCTCATTTTGAACATTATGGAAGCAGGCCCTCCTCCTGCACCTATTTTTATGTTCACTTTTATTGTAAGGCCCTGACAGAATGCTCTCTGAATGCCATACAGTTCAAAAACAACCTGATCCAGAGCCGCCTTGCCGCTCTCAAAACCAGTGAATGTTCCATCCGTTCCCTTCCTGAGGAACCTGTTTTTCTTCCCAAACATCTTTCCCTCACGCTACCCGGTACTTCCGCAGAATGTTCCGGGCTTTTGGAGCGTATTCAGGCATCTCATTATAACCGTCAGGAGCATTTTCAGCTGCTGACTTCTCTTTTATTTACTGAACTGCTCCTCTTCTTTTCACGGGCAATGACAGATTCCTTCTTTTACGACGAAACCGTCCTGACCAGCCGCTCCAACCGGACCATTTCTGATATTCTTACCTTTCTTCAGACAGAATATCATCAGAAAATTACCGGACAGATGATCGAGCAGAAATATGGCTGCAACTATGATTATGTGAACCGGCTTTTCAAAAAGGCCGTCGGGCACACGATTATGGATTATCTCAACCGACTCCGTATTTCCCGGGCCAGACAGTATCTTTCCATTGGAGGCTACTCTCTGACTGAAATAGCAGAAAAATGCGGTTTTGAAAATATTTACTATTTTTCCAGGGTATTTAAAAAATACACCGGAACAGCCCCCGGGGCCTATTCCAAATCCCGCCTGATCTCAGACAGCGAAACAGAGCCCCTTTTACAGGAATAACTATTTAGTCATCAAAGAGGCGGACAGACCTTACATCTGCCCGCCTCAGTCATTCATTTGAAGCAAAACCCTTTTTATCCGTAATAGAGCTTATTCGTCGTCTTCCTCCGAATCCTCATCCTGTCCGGATCCAGAAAGCTCCTCTTCAATCAGCTCTTCCTCGGTCATCTCGTCGCCGTCGTTCTCCTCCGGTTCGATCTCTTCCATCGCGTCCTCCGGCTGCTCGAATTCCCGGCTTCCGTCGGATACCTTTTCTCTGACCTTCGCGATCTGGGCTACCTTCACGCCTTCATCCAGATTGATCAGCTTCACACCTGATGTGATACGGCCAAGAGTGGAAATATCTTCGGCGCGCAGCTGGATGATCACGCCTTCTGTGGTGATGAGCATCACTTCCTGATCGTCATTGACCGCCTTCACGCCGACCACATCGCCGGTCTTTTCAGTGATCTTATAGCACTTGACGCCCTTTCCGCCGCGCTTCTGAACACTAAATTCGTTCAGGTCAGTACGCTTGCCCATGCCGTTTTCAGAAACGATCAGCAGGCATTCTCCCTGGCTGTCGAGCTGCATACCGATGATTTCATCCTCATCGTCCAGGTTCATTCCGATCACGCCCATAGACGATCTTCCCGTAGCGCGTACATCGGTCTCCTTAAAGCGGATGCACATGCCGTGCTTGGTCACCAGAAAAATTTCCGTATTTTCATCGGTGATCTTCACTTCGATCAGCTCGTCGTCATCCCTGAGAACGATGGCCGCGAGGCCGTTCTTGCGCACGTTGCTGTATTCCACAACGGGCGTTTTCTTCACGATGCCGTTTCTGGTCACCATGAACAGGTTCTTGTTGTCCTCGTAGTCCTTCACCGGAATGATGGCTGAAATTTTCTCTCCGGGAGATAGCTGAAGCAGGTTGATGATGGCAGTTCCCCGCGCCGTTCTTCCGGCTTCCGGAATCTCGTAGGCTTTCAGACGGTATACCCGTCCGTAATTGGTGAAGAACATCACATAGTGATGGGTGGTGGTCATCAGAAGATCCGCGATAAAATCGTCCTCAATGGTCTGCATTCCCTTGATTCCCTTGCCGCCGCGATTCTGTGCCTTGAAATTGTCCACGGTCATCCGTTTGATATATCCGAGGTTTGTCATGGCGATGATGGTGTTCTGTCTGGGAACCATATCCTCCATGCTGATGTCAACCTCATCATAGCCGATCTTGCTTCTTCTGTCGTCGCCGTATTTGATGCCGATGATGGAGATTTCCTCCCGGATCACTCCGAGCAGAAGCTTTTCATCCGCAAGGATCGCCTTTAACTCCGCGATCTTTGCAAGCAGCTCCTGATGCTCGTTTTCCAGCTTCTCTCTTTCCAGTCCGGTGAGAGCGCGCAGTCTCATGTCCACGATGGCCTGCGCCTGGGCGTCGGAAAGCTCGAAGCGGTTCATCAGGCTTTCCTTGGCGATCTGCGTGGTACGGCTGGAGCGGATGATGCGGATTACCTCGTCGATGTGATCCAGCGCGATCAGCAGTCCCTGCAGGATGTGATCCCTTTCCTCCGCCTTGTTGAGATCGTATTTCGTCCTTCTGGTTACCACGTCCTCCTGATGCTTCAGGTAGAGCTTGAGCATATCCAGAAGATTCAGTATTTTCGGTTCGTTGTTCACCAGCGCCAGCATGATGACGCCGAAGGTGTCCTGAAGCTGGGTGTGCTTGTACAGGCGGTTTAACACCACATTCGCATTCACATCCCGGCGCAGTTCGATCACGATGCGGGTTCCCTCCCGGTTGGATTCGTCCCGCAGGTCGGTGATTCCATCGACCTTTTTCTCCTTATGGAGCTCCGCGATCTTCTCGATCAGACGGGCCTTATTCACCATATAGGGAAGCTCTGTCACGATGATCTGGCTCTTTCCGTTAGGCAGGGTTTCGATGTTCGTCACCGCTCTCACCCGGATTTTTCCGCGGCCGGTCCGATATGCCTGTTCGCAGCCTCTGGTGCCGAGAATCAGTCCGCCCGTGGGAAAATCGGGCGCCTTCACCAGAGAAAGCACCTCTTCTATCTCCGTATCCCGGTCCTCATTCACCCGGTTATCGATGATTTTCACAACAGCATTAATCACCTCGCGCAGGTTATGCGGAGGGATATTGGTGGCCATGCCGACCGCGATACCGCTGGTGCCGTTCACCAGCAGATTGGGATAACGGCTGGGAAGAACCACCGGTTCCTTTTCCGTCTCGTCAAAGTTGGGAATGAAGTCCACGGTATCCTTGTTGATATCCGCGAGCATTTCCATGGAGATTTTGGAAAGTCTGGCCTCGGTATAACGCATGGCAGCAGCTCCGTCTCCGTCCTCGGAGCCGAAGTTTCCGTGGCCGTCCACCAGCGGATAACGGGTGGACCATTCCTGCGCCATATTGACCAGAGCTCCGTAAATGGAGCTGTCTCCATGGGGGTGATATTTACCCATGGTATCACCGACGATACGGGCACATTTTCTGTGCGGCTTATCCGGACCGTTGTTCAGCTCGATCATGGAATAAAGCACGCGCCTCTGCACCGGCTTCAGACCATCCCTCACATCCGGAAGCGCTCTGGATGCGATAACGCTCATGGCGTAGTCGATATAGGAATTTTCCATAGTTTCCTTCAGGTCTACGTCATGAATTTTATCAAAAATATTATCTTCCATGTCTGCTCCTTCTCACGTTTCGTTTCAGAAAAAATCGCCGAATCAGATGTCCAGATTTTTGGCGTACTTGGCATTTTCCTCGATGAATTCCCGCCTGGGTTCGACCTTGTCTCCCATCAGGGTTGTGAAGGTCAGATCCACCTCGGATTCCGTCTCCTCATCCATGTTGACGCGAAGCAGGATCCGCTTTTCCGGGTCCATGGTGGTCTCCCAGAGCTGCTCCGCATCCATTTCTCCAAGTCCCTTATAGCGCTGGATCTTGTTGTTCTGATCCCTTCCAACTTCCTTCAGGATCTGGTCAAGCTCCTCATCGCTGTAGGCATACCAGACATTTTTATTCTTCTCCAGCTTGTAAAGCGGGGGCTGTGCCAGATATACATAGCCCTGCTTGATCAGCTCCGGCATAAACCGGTAAATGAAGGTCAGAAGCAGCGTGGCGATATGAGAACCGTCCACGTCCGCATCCGTCATGATGATGATCTTGTGATAACGCAGTTTGCTGATATCAAAATCCTCATGGATTCCCGTGCCGAAGGCCGTGATCATGGCCTTGATCTCAGCATTGGCATAAACCTTGTCAAGCCTTGCCTTCTCCACGTTCAGGATTTTTCCGCGCAGGGGCAGAATGGCCTGTGTGGCACGGCTTCTTGCTTTCTTTGCGGAGCCGCCTGCGGAATCTCCCTCAACGATATAAATCTCACAGTTTTTCGGATCCTTGTCCGAACAGTCAGCCAGCTTTCCGGGAAGGGACATACCCTCCAGAGCCGTTTTTCTTCTGGTCAGTTCCCTGGCCTTTCTTGCCGCTTCCCTGGCGCGCTGCGCCAGAATGGATTTCTCGCAGATGGTCTTCGCGACAGCGGGATTCTGCTCCAGATAATAGGTGAGCTGCTCGCTGACCACGCTGTCAACAGCGCCTCTCGCCTCGGAATTTCCCAGCTTCTGCTTGGTCTGTCCTTCA
>CAJFMW010000086.1:642-12478 GCA_904392525.1 uncultured Eisenbergiella sp. | reverse complement strand
CAGCACCACAGAATTTCCGTCGGCAATCAGATCCTTCATCACGCCGGTCAGCCCCACGATATTGGAGGGATGCAGACCGATGGAAGGCTCATCCAGCACGTACAGGACGCCCGTTGTGCGGTTCCGGACAGCACGCGCGAGCTGCATCCTCTGCCGCTCTCCGGTGGACAGGGTGGAGGCAGCGCGGTCCAGCGTCAGATAGCCGAGCCCCAGATCCAGAAGCCGTTTTGCCGCAGTCCGGAAGGATTCGCAGATGCTCTCCGCCATGGGCCGCATCTCCTCCGGCAGGCTCTCAGGTACGCCGTCTACCCAGTCTGCCGCCGCGGAAAGGGTCATCTGACAAGCCTCCGCCAGGGAAATGCCCCGCAGCTTCGGCGCTCTTGCCGCCTCCGACAGTCTGGAACCGCCGCAGTCCGGGCACACATCCTGCTTCAGAAATTTCTCCACCCGCTTCATGCCCTTCTCATCCTTCACTTTGGAAAGAGCGTTTTCCACCGTGTAGACCGCGTTGAAATAGGTGAAGTCCAGTTCTCCCGCCTGATTGGTGTTTTTCGAATGATACAAAATGTGTTTTTTCTCCGCAGGACCGTTGTAAACGATGTCCTTTTCCCGTTCCGTCAGCTCCCGGAAGGGCACGTCGGTGCGCACGCCCATCTCCCGGCAGACGTCGGTCATCAGCGACCACATCAGGCTGTTCCAGGGAGCCACCGCGCCCTCATCGATGGTCAGGGAATCATCCGGCACCAGAGTATCCCTGTCCACCGTGCGCACGATTCCCGTTCCGTCACAGGTACGGCAGGCTCCCTGGCTGTTGAAGGCAAGCTCCTCCGCGGAGGGCGCATAGAATTTTTCACTGCATTCCGGGCAGGTCAGCTCCTGTCCCGCCGCCACCAACAGCGTGGGCGCAAGATAATGTCCGTTGGGGCACCGATGGCTTGCCAGCCTGGAAAACATCAGCCGCAGGCTGTTTAACAGCTCCGTTCCCGTTCCAAAAGTGCTGCGGATGCCGGGAATGCCCGGCCGCTGATGGAGCGCCAGAGCCGCCGGAACATAACGCACCTCGTCCACCTGGGCCTTTGCCGCCTGGGTCATCCGCCTTCTGGTATAGGTGGAAAGCGCGTCCAGATACCGCCTGGAGCCCTCCGCATACAGCACGCCCAGCGCCAGCGATGATTTTCCCGAGCCTGATACTCCCGCGATTCCCACAATCCGGTTTAACGGCACGTCCACATCGATATTTTTCAGGTTGTGCACCCTAGCGCCCCGGATCTGGATGGCGCGGATGGGTGATTCCTCTGGTTCTTTCTTCATTTTCTGACTCCTCCTGTCTGTCTGCGAAATGGATTGCATATTCCCACAATTCGTATCTAGATAAGATTACAGGGAATAAAACAGTTTTTACCATCTATCGGTATCACTTCTTCACACATACAGATAATTCCTCCGCTGCCGCGTTCCAGATTCGTTTTATCTATTATTTCATATTTTTTAATTTCCCTCCGATCCGGATTTGCAGATTTCTTAATTTCCAGAGGATGAATCAAACCGTTCTCTTCCACCATCACATCAATTTCCTTCGCATTGGAATCCCGATAGTAGGTAAGATTCGCTTTCACAGAAGAATAGGAAAAATTCTTCACAAGTTCAATAATTACATAATTTTCAAAGTAATGGCCGCTGGCAGCACCATTCATCAGCGTATCTCTGGTGAGCCACATGGAAAGATAAGCGCACAATCCCGTGTCGCAGAAATACAGCTTCGGCGTTTTTGACAGCCGTTTCAATTCATTATTGGCAAATGGCTGAAGCAGATAAATAATGCCGAGCCCCTGTAAAAGCCTGAGCCATTCCTTCGCCGTTGGCTGGGAAATCTCTGCGGCTTCTGCCAGCGTCTTATAATTTACCTGCTCTGCCACCAGTGCTGCACAGGCATTCAGGAATTTCCGAAAACGAACCGAATCCGTAATCCCTCCTTCTTCAGATACATCACGCATCAAATAGGTTTCAATATAAGAGTTATAATACTCCTGGCGCTGCTCCGCATCTGCATATATGGCATCCGGCATTCCTCCGCGCCAGATATGGTCAAACACATCTACCACGTCATTTTTGCCTGTACATGCCTGCCGCTGCTGCAGACAGGCAAGACTGAAATCCATCTCATTTGGGAACCGGATACCGTCAACCTCATTTTTTGACAGGCTGTACAGTTCAAGAATACCAATTCTCCCGGCAAGTGTTTCCCGCACATTTTTCATCATATTGTACTGCTGTGAACCGGTCAGCCAGAACAGGCCCCGTTCCTCGCTTTCGTCACACATAATTTTGATCTGCTCAAAAAGCTCCGGCGCTTTCTGAATTTCATCAATGATAATGGGGGGCTTATAGGTCTGGAAAAACAATACCGGATCTGATTTTGCAAGCGTACGCGCCATCGTATTATCCATGGAAACATAAGTCCTTTTCTGCCCTTCTGCCAGATGCTTCAGTATTGTCGTTTTCCCCACCTGCCTGGCACCTGTAATCAGCACTGCTTTGAAGAAAGAGCTCATTTTGAGAAATTTCCGTTCCAATGTACGTTCAATATATTTCATACTTTTCGCATACTCCTTTAGGATAATGTAAACTCAACTTTATATTATCCTAAATTTGATTCACTGTCAATTATCAGACATTTCTGTTTAAGAGTACCCTGACTCCCCTTTCTTCTTTATCCCGTTCAATTTTAGTCCGTCAGTCCCAAATCCAGCTCCGCCAGCCAACTGTCAATCTCTCCCACTGTACGGATCCGCTGTTCGCCGTACACCGCAAGGCCCTTGCAAGAGTCCAGGAACGTGGGCATCGTCTCGGAAATATCACTGCCGCCGCTGGTACAGAACGGGATGATCAGCTTGCCCGTCAGATCATAGCTTTCCAGAAAGGTGTTGACCGGAGCAGGCGTCGCATGGAACCAGACTGGATAGCCCACAAAGACGATATCGTATTCTTCCATGCCGCTGACCGTCTCCGACAGCTCCGGCCTCGCCCCGCGTCTGATCTCGCTGTTGGACTGCATATACAGGCTGGAATAGGGCTCCTTCCGGGAAATTTCAAACAGGTCAGCGCCGATGCGGCCGCTTAAATTTTCCGCCACATTCCGTGTCGTTCCGGAATAGGAAAAATAAGCCACCAGAATCTTCTGCTTTTACTTCATCAAACAGAACAGCGCATACAGCGGGATGCTTTGAATCCCGTTCTCAAACCCGAAATTTCTGGCCGACACCCGGATCGCGTAAGGGCAGTCGTAGCGTTTCATGAACATTCCCAGACTCTTCGCCCGCACATGCTCCGCCGACTTTGCTTCCAGCGGAATGATATTTCCCTGCCGGTCCTGAAACACAAAATCAAGTTCTGCGTTTTGCTGCAACGTCCAGTAATAAGGCTGAATTCCTGCCGTCACCAGCGCCTGCATGATATAATTTTCCGTCAGCGCCCCCTTAAAGCCATCCATACGGTGATCGCCGGACAAAACGAGGCTGGCCGCGATATCAAATCGGGAGCAGAGCAGTCCGGTGTCTGCCATATAGATTTTAAAAGCTCCGGGATCGGCAAAGGCCGTTAACGGCACTCTGCCTTCGCTGACCCGGACACAGCGATTGATAACGCCGGCGGCCTCCAGCCACTGAAGCGGCATTTCGTAATCATGGGCACGCGCCCCGGACTTAATCACCCGATACTGAAATTTGCGATTTTCTTTAGACAGCTGTGCAGGAATGCTTCCCCAGGCCGCCATGATTCTGACCGTCTCCTGCGGCGCCGCATATTTTGCCATATCCGCGATATAAGCGTCGTTCAACGCTTTCTGAGATGCAAGCACGAAATTGAAATCCCGCGTTTCCACAAAAGTGCGCACGGGCTGCGGCATGCCTCCCGTCACAAGATATTCCCGGTACAGATCCAGAGCCGTATCATGAAGCGACAGCGGCGTAAAGCCCTGATAAGCTTCCCGGATCATTTCAGCCATCGGCTTCTGGCCGACTGCCCACAAAAATTCTTCAAAATCCAGAGGATACAGAGTCAGCCGGTCTACCTTACCGACAGGAAAAGAAAAGCGCTCCCGCTTCAATGCCACACCAAGCAGACTTCCCGCCGCAATAATGTGGTATTCCGGTCCGTTTTCACAAAAGTATTTCAGGGAGGTAAGCGCCCTCTCACATGCCTGAATTTCATCAAAAATAATCAGAGTATCTCCCGGAAATATCGTTGCTCCGGCTTTGACAGACAATTCCCGGATCAGGCGCCCAATATTGAAATCCCTCTCAAAAATCGCCTGGATTTCAGAAGAGTCCTCCATATTGAAATAGACCGTATTTTTATACTGCTCCTTCCCGAAGGTCAGCGCCGTATAGGTTTTTCCAACCTGTCTGGCTCCGTCCAGCAAAAGCGGCATGCGACTGGGATTCTCCTTCCAGGCCCTGAGCCTGTCCATCAGTTTTCTTTCCATAAAAGTGTTTATCACTCCCATCTATTTTAAATAAAAAGTGTAATATATATACACTTATTATATATTTTTTTGAAAGAGATACAACACTTTTCTTCTGAAAAAATACGTTCAAACAGGAATTCTCTCCAGCCTGCCCCCCAGGCGGCTCAGAATTTCATTCGTGATGGTTCCCGTCTGTTCCGCAATGTCATAGACCGTTATTTCTTCACCGCCGGATCTGCCGATCACAACCGCGATATCCCCCTCCCTGACCCCGGGGATTCCGGTGATATCAATTATGGTCTGGTCCATGCAGATACGCCCCGTAATTGGCGCCCTTCGCCCGTTCACCAGCGCGCTTCCCTTTCCGCACGACAGCGCGCGGGGAAGTCCGTCCGCGTAGCCGATGGAAAGGACCGCGATTTTTCTTTTTTCCGCTGCGGTATAGGCAAGCCCGTATCCAACGCTCTCTCCAGGAAAGATATCCCTGACGGCCGCGATCCGGGCCTTTACGGATAAAACGGGAAGGAGAGGCACGCTGCAGCCTTCCACGTCGCTGCGGCTGCTCAAAACGCCGTAAAGCGCGATCCCGACTCTGGCATAATCGCCGGATAATTCCGGATAATTGATAAGACCATAGCTTGCAAGAAGATGCACTCTGGGGCAGGAACAGCCCCGTTTTCTCAAAGCGGATACCACCTGATAAAACGCCTTTGCCTGCGCTTCCGTAAACGCTCTGTCCTTCGGAGAGGTGCTTTCATCGGCGCACAGGTGTGTGTATATCCCTTCAATCATCAGGTTTTTCAGTTCAAAGATATGGGCTATTTCTTCCACGTGTTCCGCGCGCTCTCCCAGCCGGTGCATCCCCGTATCAATTTTGATATGTACCTTCATCGGCTTACCGTATTCGTTCAAAAGCTTCGCGTAACGGGAATTGATTACGGTCTGGGTCAGATCATATTTTCCAAGCAGGGGAAAATATTCCGGGTGGGTATATCCCAATATGAGAATTTCTCCGCATACCCCGCCCTTTCTCAGCTCGATTCCCTCAGAAACGGACGCTGCGCAGAAGCTGTCAATTCCGATCTGATTGAGGATCCCTGCAATCAAAACGGCTCCGTGTCCGTAAGCGTTCGCCTTCACGGCAGGCATCAATTTACAGCCGGGCGGAAGTAAATCCTTTAACACGGAAACGTTGTGGCTGAGCTTTTTCCTGTCAACTTCAATCCAGGCCCTTCCCTTAAGATCATAGCGGTGCTTATGAAACGTAAAATACCTCCCGGTCATCCAGGCAGAGAATCCGGATAAAAAGCAGACCGATATATAATGAATCAGACTGTTTTCCACGAAAACGGCTTGACAATGCGTGAGCTTTGCCGCCCCGCGCACCAGAATAATCATCAGCGGATGGAGCAGATAGATCCAGGTTGAAATGCTCCTGAATACCGGTACGGGCCGCTTTTTGATTGACAAAACAACGGCGAAAAGGAAAGCCATACAGGGAAGCAGGGAAAGATACATACTGTCATGCCTCTGTACATGGAAACGGTGGAGCAACATTCCCTCAAAGATCAGGAGCAGCAGCGATATGAGGAAACCGCATATATGAAATCTCCTTTTCCGGTTCCGGAGATATGCGGAAACACAGGAAGGATATGAGGAAGTATGCCCGAACCGCGCTCCCATTGCCAGAAAAACCGGAACGTAAAACAATCCGTTTCTTGTATGGGAAAAAATGTGAAACAGCCCGTTGTACAGATCCTCTACTGCCGGAAGCTTCATGATAAAGCCATAATAGCTGTCCCCGGATAATCCAAAACCGTACAGCGCCAGGCATATCATGAAAAGGATCTGGAAGCTGAATTTTTTCCCCAGCATCCACAGAAGCAGCACTCCCGTAATGGAAGCCGGAAGATACCAGAGATGATAAAATGTTCCGTCAAAAAGAAGCATACGGATAAAGTCAGCAGCCCCCATATCTTCCAGCTGTCCCGCATATAAATTGACAGGAAGGAAAATAAGAATTGCGGCTGCATACAGCAACAGCGTCTTTCGTACGAACCGAAGCAACGGGCGATGATCCATCGATTTTCCAAATATATATTGCGGCAGAAGAAAATACCCCGTCACCATCAGGAAAAACGGAACGGCCGTCCTTGCCAAGATCCGCGTCAGTACAAAATCCGCCTCGGCATTGAATGATGTAAGGGGAGAAGTATGTATGGCAATCACAAGAAAAGCCGCGATGATTTTACAATCATCCAGACTTCCGGTCAGCTTTGTATCCATCCTGTTTGATCTCCATTCTGTAATGATGTAACCGCCCTGTCAACCGCCATGGAAATCACCTGTTCCAGGGAAATGCCGGCCGCCTTCATCATGTTGGGGAAACGGCTGTGGGTTGTAAATCCGGGAATCGTATTCACTTCATTAAATACAATTCTTCCGGTATCATCCAGAAACATATCGACTCTTGCAAAGCCGCGGCAGTCCAGAGCTTTAAAAATAAGCTTTGCCGTTTCCTTTATCTCCCCGGCCTTCTCTGCGGAAATTCGCGCCGGAACATGTATGGAAGAGGTTTTCAGAGTATATTTTTCCGTAAAATCAAAAAATCCATTTTCCAACTCGATTTCATCCACTTCTCCAACCACGAAACCATCCTTCTCCAGAACAGCGCAGCCCACCTCAAACCCGGAAATACATTCCTCCACAATGACTGTATTGTCATATGAAAATGCAAGCTTCAGAGCCTCCGGCAACTGATTCCGTCCGGTAACCTTTGTGATTCCATAGGAGGAACCGGCTCTGACGGGCTTTACAAAGAGAGGGTAACCGATTCTCTCCGCCTGCCTTATGGCAGCTTCCGCATCCCCGCCGCTTTGCAGGACAAACGACTGCGGAACGGAAATTCTCGCCGCCTGCACCAGCTTATGGGCCCTGTCCTTGTCCATGCATAATGCGGAAGAAAGCACCCCACATCCAACAACCGGGATTCCGGCAAGCTCAAACATACCCTGTACCGTTCCGTCCTCACCGTTTTTTCCATGCAGAACCGGAAAAACCGCGTCAATGTGCGTCTCCCTGATTTTCCCATTCTTTATGGTTACAATCCCGTGTACCGTTCGGTTCGGAGATACGACAACCGGAATACAGTCTTCTTCATTGCACCATGTATCAATGGGAATTTTCTCAATTTCCCCGACATACTGGAACCAGTCCCCGGTGTTTGATATTCCGATTAGAACAGGCTCATATTTTTCCCTGTCAAGATGTGTAATGACAGAATATGCGGATTGAAGCGATACACCGTATTCCGGCGAACATCCGCCAAAAAGGATTGCTATCCTTTTTCTTTGCTCCGGACAGCGTGACAATATCCCATCATGGATTCGCCGCTCTTCCTGCGGGGACAGATTCACTCCCTCTGCCGCCCTCTTCAGGTTTTCCCGCAGCTTCCTGTCAAAAGTTTCCTGTTCCTTCCTGTCAAAATGATTCATTTTCGCTTCTCCCTTCATTTGTGATGCCTGATTCTCCAATCTGACTGTAAACATTGACTGCGTCCAGAATGTGGAACTGCTCCGTCCGGTGCGTTCCCTTTGCTTTGGCCGTTACGAGAATATATTCTTTGCCGCTTACTTCCGCCAGACTCGCAAGGCACAATCCGGCTTCTTCTGTATACCCGGTTTTACCGCCGATGATTTCGCCGCCAACGACTCCGGCACTGTCCATATACCTGAACATGGTGCTAAGAAAGGTAAAGCCGTCCGGGTGCAGATTTGTGGGCTGTGTGGTGTAGCGGCTGCTGGAAAATGCCTGCCGGAAATCTTCATACTGCAAAGCATATCTCAGAAGAACGGAAATATCTTTAACGGTGGAATAATGGTCCGGATCGTGTAATCCGGTTGCATTGCAGAAATGAGTATTTTTCATTCCCATTTCTGCCGCTTTTTCATTCATCATATCGACAAATGATTCTTCCGAGCCCGCAATCCTGTCAGCGAATGCCATACAGCACTCGGCTCCGGAAGGAAGCGGGATAAATTTTGTCCTCGCTGTTATGCTCCGCAAGAACCTTTCCGGAATCCAGTTCAACCAGTATTGCGTACGGACTATACAGATGTTCCAGATCGACGTTGATTTCCGGGAAAACATGATTTTCAGAATCTGGCACCACGCTTTCGCTGTGCCCATTTTCTGCAGCTGTCCGCAGCTTTGTTGATGTTCCCGGATCATCTGCAAAAAAGAGAACAATCAGGATAGCGCCAAAGCAGACGACAGAGATTGCGGCCATCAGGAATACCGCTTCTGTCAAAACACGCTTTTTCCGCCGTTTTCGCTTTTTTCTCCTGTACTGCTGACGCAATCTGACATTTCTTCCGGTATTTTTCATCCTTGTGATTCCTCCCGTAGTAAAAGCTCCTGTTCCGTATTCAGTCTACCGGACAGGAGCCTTTTGTACTTTAATATCAGATTGTTTTAATCCTAAGAAAAAGCTAAGAAAATATGGAGAATCTGTTAATCAGGCAAAGGAAGCGACACACAGAAAACCGTTTTTTCATCTTTGCTGTCTGCGGTTATGGAGCCGCCATGCAGGGTAACGATTTCCTTCGCGATCGCAAGGCCCAGCCCGGCGCCGCCCGTGTTGGTTGCGCGCGCTTCATCCAGGCGGAAGAATTTTTCAAAAATGGAATCCAGCTTATGGGGCGGGATGGTTTTTCCCTTATTCTGAAAATAAATCCTTATTTCAGTATCATTCTGTTCCGCCCAAAGCTGAATTTTGGAACCCGGATAGCTGTATGCGATGGCATTTTTGAGGATATTGTTGAATACCCGGGCCAGTTTTTCCGCATCGCCAAAGACGGTTGTATTTTCCTCCACATCCAGTTCAATGCTGTTTCCATGCTTCTGTAACAATGGATAAAATTCATCCGTCATCTGCACAAGCATATAATACAGATCGATGGTTTCCTTCTCGATTCTGGTCTGCTGCAGATGATATCTTGTAATTTCAAAAAATTCATTGATCAGGCTCTCCAGACGGCGGGCTTTGTCCAGGGTGATATGAACGTATCTTGATCTTTGCTCCACAGGCATATCAGGAGCTTCATCCAGAAGGCTTAAGTAACCGATCACTGAGGTTAACGGCGTCTTTAAATCATGCGCCAGGTACGTGATCAGATCGTTCTTTTCCGCGGCTTCTTCCTTCAGCATCTGCTCATGCCTCTGCATGGCGGCCTTTATTTCAACCATCTGGGCAGAGATTTCCGCATATTCCTTGGGGAATATGTTTACAGCATCCATATCCGTATTCATGAATCTCTGTATCATCCGGGAAGCCGCTGTAACAGACCGTTTTTCTCTTGAACGGGAATAAAAATGTGCCACAGTCAGTACGATTGCAATCCATACGGTCACGCTTACGACAAGAGCCTGTAAAAGCAGTTCCTTTATCCTGGGATAGTTCAGCCTTCGCTCCGGTGTATTCTGTACGGGGAGGCCTGTAAGATCTTTTTCTACCGTTATTATAAAGTTTTCCTCAAACCAGTTCACAAAAGAGCCATTCAAAGTATCATCTATCAGATAATACAGGGCAAAACACAGCATGACGCAGACAGCAAATATGAAAATCACACCCAACAGTTTCGGCAATTTACTTCTCAATTTTGTATCCGCACCCCCAAACGGTTTTGATATACTTCGGTTTTTCAAAGGAGTCTCCCATTTTCTCTCTCAAATGCCGGATATGAACGGTAATGGTGTTATTGCTTTTGCTGTAATATTCATCCTTCCATATCTGATGAAACAGTTCTTCCGCGCTGACCACGCTGCCCGGCTTCCGGCAGAGAATCTGCAGGATTGAAAATTCAGTAGGCGTAAGGGAAAGCGGCTTTTCATTCAGCGTGCATTCATGCGTTCTGATATTCAGAACGAGGCCGGAATGGATGATTACATCCTTCTCCTCCCCGCTTTCCGGCCTGTTGTACTGTTTATATCTTCGCAGCTGCGCCTTTATGCGGGCAACCAGCTCCAAAGGAAGAAAGGGCTTTGTGATATAGTCGTCTGCCCCCAAGGTAAGACCTGTGATTTTGTCGGTTTCTTCTCCCTTCGCCGTCAGCATGATAACCGGATACTGATATTTTTCCCGTATTTTCCGGCAAAGCTGAAATCCATTCATATCCGGCAGCATGACGTCCAGAATTGCCAGATCCAGGGCTTCTGACTGAATACATTTCAGTGCGTCAGCGGCATTATAAAACTGAAACACCACAAAATTTTCATTTTGAAGATACAGAGAAACCAGATCTGCAATTTCCGGCTCGTCATCAACAATCAGTATCTTATCCGCCATGAGAATCTCCTTTCCAAAAACAGATGCTGTTTACAGCATAGCAGATAAGATGAAAATCTTTCCTAGGATTTCAATAAGGAAATATTAAGATTTTCCTAATAGCCACTTTGTAAAAGAGAAAGACAGGTTTTTAAGCCTGTCTTTCAAGATGTGTAACAACTACTCCGCAAAATTTACAAAATCTTCCTGATATAATTCCCACTCATCCATGGGTATGAAGCAGCGCGTGGGATTTCTCTCCCAGCGGTTTTCCCAGATAGTCCTCATAAAGCTTTGCGACTTCAGGATTCTCATGGGAGAAGCGCAGGGGACGTTTTTCGTCCAGCTGGTAAAGCTTCGGGCCTCTCACGTCAGCCATTTCCATGCCGTCCGTAATGGGCTGGCCTCCGCCGCCCACGCAGCCGCCGGGGCAGGCCATTACTTCCACGAAATCGTACTGTACCTCTCCGCGCAGGATTTCCTCCATCAGATCCCTTGCGTTCTTCAGACCGCTCACCGTGCAGGTGCGCAGGGTCTTCTCTCCCAGACGGAAGGAGGCTTCTTTTCTTCCCTCAAAACCGCGCACATCGCTGAAGGCGTCCGGCGGCGGGTTCACGCCCTCCACACAGTAATAGGCCGTTCGGAGCGCCGCCTCCATTACGCCGCCGGTCACGCCGAAGATCACGCCGGCGCCGCTGCTCACTCCGAGCGGGGAGTCAAAGGCCTCCTCCGTCAGAAGGGCCGGAGCGATGTGCTCCGCCCGGATCATCCTAGCGAGCTCTCTGGTGGTCAGCACGATGTCCACATCCGGGGTATGCAGTCCCTTCTCCGCACCCGCGCTGTACATGTCGGAAAGGATGGCCTCCCGCTTCTTGGACACACAGGGCATGATGGAAATGCTGCAGATTTTTTCCGGCTCCACGCCGATTTTTTCCGCGAAATAGCTTTTCGTCACCGCGCCGAACATCTGCTGGGGCGATTTTGCAGTAGAAAGATGATCCGCCATCTGCGGATACTGGGTTTTCATGAAGCTCACCCAGGCCGGG
>CAJFMW010000086.1:0-615 GCA_904392525.1 uncultured Eisenbergiella sp. | reverse complement strand
CATCTGCGGATACTGGGTTTTCATGAAGCTCACCCAGGCCGGGCAGCAGGATGTGAACATGGGCCAGCGCTTCTCCTGCGGGTCGGAAAGTCTGGAAAGAAGCTCGTTCCCTTCCTCCATGATGGTCAGATCCGCGGAAAAATTGGTATCGAACACATAGTCGAAGCCGATCCGTTTCAGGGCGGCCACCATGCGCCCCTCCGTCGCCTGATAGGAAGGCAGGTTCAGGGACTCCGCCCAGGCCGTGCGGACGGCGGGCGCCACCTGCACCACGGTTACGATCTCAGGATCTGCCAGCGCCCGGAATACCTTCGCCGTATCGTCCCGTTCTCTCAGCGCGCCCGTGGGACAATGGGTGATGCACTGCCCGCAGACGCTGCAGTCCGATTCTTCGATGGTACGGTTGCGGGACACGTCAACCGTCGTCCGGGAGCCGGTGTTCTGCACATCCCAGATATGAAGCGCCTGTACCTTATCGCAGATCTGCACGCAGCGCATGCACTTGATGCATTTCCCAAAATCCCGGATCAGCGGAAACTCCCGGTTCCAGGGCATTTCCATGATTTCCTTTTTATAGGGAATATCCAGGATGCCAAGATCGTTGGAAAGCTTCTG
>CAJFMW010000085.1 GCA_904392525.1 uncultured Eisenbergiella sp. | reverse complement strand
GACTGGAGCGGCATGCTGTATGATTCCGCAAGCGGAGAATATTGCTTCTCCAAGCTGTATCATCTGCACATCATCGACCGCGTGGGCGGCGGCGACAGCTTCGGCGGCGGCCTGATCTATGCGCTGTTAAACGGAAAGAACACGCAGGAAGCGATCGAATTCGCGGTTGCTGCTTCCGCGCTAAAGCATTCCATCGAAGGAGACTACAACATGGTTTCCGTGGCTGAGGTGGAGAAGCTCGCAGGCGGCGACAGCTCAGGACGCGTACAGAGATAATAATAAATAAGGAAAAAGCCGGACGGAAGGGAAAAGCTCCATCCGGCTTTTTGTTTGTCAAAAAACTCTTCCTATTTTTTCAAATCTGTTATATAATGAATCGATGGAAATTTGTACGATTCATGTTATATAATGAATCGATGGAAATTTGTACGATTCAGTTTCCCATAAAAACATATCTCGCTGGCACCTGACAGACAGGAGCCATTGAACAGGCGTAAGGAAGAGGAAGTGCAGCTCAATGAGGCAGCTTCCTGTCAAGCCGGATATCTATGTTTTATTTCCCTATTATAAGGAATGGTAAATCAAAAAAGGATGTGAAAGCGTTATCGGGCCATGCCGGGGCGTATTTCAGATTTCCTGTAAACCTGAAACGAACGGAATACAAAACGGAGGAACAGTATGAGCAGTTCGGGAATGAGAGAAAAGTATCAGTCTCTTGCGTTGACTGATCTCAAGGACATTGCCAAATCCCGCGGGATCAGGGGGACCTCATCCATGAAAAAGGCGGATGTGATCGAGGCGATGCTGGCGCTTGATGAAAAGGAAAGCCAGAATGTGGAGTCTGCCGCGCCGGAAAAGAAAGCAGCCGTACCGGAAAAGAAGCCGGCCGTGCGAAAGAGCACACAGAGCCGTAAAACTGATGCGGAGCAGGCGCATAAGGCGGAAAGCGTACAGAGCGTGAAGACGGAGTCTGCAGAACCGGCAAGGACGGAAGCTGCGGAAAGCAGAAGAAAAGAAGCGCCCGAACCCAGGGCGGAGAGCCGGGAAATGCGGAAAACGGAGGACAGACAGACGGAAGGCGCACCGGAGCGCAGGAATCCGGCGAGGATTGTTAGGAATGTGAGCGCCGGTTCCGCACCTGCAGCGAGAGGAACGGAGCGCAGGGGTGTCCGCAGATTTGCTCCGGGGCAGCAGGCCGCGGGGCAGGGGCAGAATCAGGCCCATACGCAGGGATATTCCCAGCCGCAGAACGGCCAGCATACTTCCGGAGCCGTATACACGGCCGGAAACGCACAGAATGGAAGTGTGCAGAATGGAAACGCACAGAATGGAAGCGTACAGAACGGAATCGCTCAGAATGTACAGAATGCAGGAAGCAGTGCAGCGCAGAGCGAGGCTTCGGCAGTACAGATATCGGCGGAGGAGGGCTTCCCCGCTGAACTGGACAGCGGCGTTTCCGCAAACGGTATCCTGGAGGTCATGCCGGACGGCTACGGCTTCATCCGCTGTGCCAATTATCTTCCCGGTGAAAATGATGTCTATGTGGCGCCCAGCCAGATCCGCCGGTTCGGGCTCAAGACGGGCGATATCATTGTGGGAAACACCCGGGTGAAGACCCAGAATGAAAAATTCAGCGCCCTGCTCTATGTCAAGAGCATCAACGGATATGCGCCGGAGGTGGCTGCAAAACGGTGCAGCTTTGAGGACATGACGCCGATTTTCCCGGAGGAAAGGATCAGCCTGGAGCTGTCCCGCTCTTCGGTGGCCATGCGCATCATGGATCTGATCAGTCCGGTGGGAAAGGGCCAGAGAGGAATGATCGTTTCCCCTCCGAAGGCCGGTAAAACCACCCTGTTAAAGCAGGTTGCCCAGTCGGTGAAAACCAACAATCCCGACATGCATCTGATCATCCTCCTGATTGACGAACGTCCGGAGGAAGTGACGGACTTCCGGGAAGCGATTGAAGGCCCGAATGTGGAAGTGATCTATTCCACCTTTGACGAGCTCCCGGAGCATCACAAGCGGGTATCTGAAATGGTGATCGAGCGCGCGAAGCGTCTTGTGGAGCATAAAAAGGACGTAATGATCCTTCTTGACAGCATCACGCGTCTGACCCGCGCCTACAACCTGGTGATTCCGCCCAGCGGACGGACGCTCTCCGGCGGTCTCGACCCGGCGGCCCTTCATATGCCGAAGCGTTTCTTCGGCGCAGCGAGAAATATGAGAGAGGGCGGAAGTCTGACCATCCTGGCGACGGCCCTGGTGGATACGGGAAGCAGAATGGACGACGTGATTTACGAGGAATTCAAGGGAACCGGTAATATGGAAATCGTTCTGGACCGCAAGCTTTCCGAAAGAAGGGTATTCCCGGCCATCGATATTCCGAAATCCAGCACAAGAAGAGAGGACCTGCTCCTTTCACCGGAAGAGCTGGAGGCTACGGGTATCCTGCGCAAGGCGCTCAACGGCCTGAAGCCCGAAGAGGCCGTGGACAAGATTCTGGATATGTTTACAAGAACCAGAAGCAATACCGATTTTGTCAATGTGGTCAGAAAGATGAAAATTCTGTAATTTTACCGCAAAATCGGGCTTGCGCTTATGCGGAAGCTATGCTACAATGAAAAAGCTGTTTACGAAAATAGGGACAGCTGTGTTCCGGCGAAGCCGGAAAGGTCCGTTTCGGCGGATCAGTGGATGAGAACGAAATAAGAACCAGGAAAAAATAGAAGAGGTGAAGAGCGATGAAAGAAGGACTGCATCCTGAGTACTATCAGGCAACCGTAACCTGCAACTGCGGAAACACGTTTGTAACGGGCTCCACCAAGCCGGAGTTGCACGTGGAAGTATGTTCCAAGTGCCATTCATTCTACACCGGCCAGCAGAAGGCTGCCCAGGCCCGTGGACGTATCGATAAGTTCAACAGAAAGTACGGCGTGGGAACGAACGAGAACTAAGAGCGGGAATAGGAATACGGAATTTTTCCGTGGAAAAAGGTTGAGGTGTAATAATCTCAACCTTTTTTATCCTTAAGGAAGGTTCGTCGCAGGATGAACCCTAAACGGAAAATCTGCCTGCGGGACGTGCAGCAGGAACGATGGAGGAATCAAATGGGCACGAAAAAATGCGGACATTATTCCGGGATCGGCGGACAGGCGGTTCTGGAAGGCGTCATGATGAAAAATAAAGAGGAATATGCCGTATCCGTGCGAAAACCGGACGGCATGATTGAAACGAAGAAGGAAAAGTATGAGGGCGTCTGGGGAGGTAAGAAGATCGTAAAGCTGCCTTTAATCAGGGGCGTTTTCTCTTTTTTAGATTCTCTGGTTCTGGGGATGCAGACGCTGACCTGGTCCGCCAGCTTTTATGAGGACGAGGAAGCGGAGGAAACGAAGGCGGATGCGGTGCTGGACAAGGTGACAAAGGGAAATGCTGAAAAGCTTCTCATGGGCCTGACGGTGGCTTTTTCCGTCGTTCTTGCCGTGGCGATTTTCATCGCCCTGCCTTTCGGCATCAGCCTCCTTTTTCAGAAGTTTGTCCGGAACGCATCTCTGCTTGCCATCCTGGAGGGGCTGGTGAGGCTCGCGATCTTCCTGATCTATGTGGCGGCCATCGCTTCGATGAAGGATATCCGCCGGGTTTATCAGTACCACGGGGCGGAGCATAAATGCATCAACTGCCTGGAGCATGGACGGGAGCTGACCGTGAATAATGTGATGAAAAGCTCCAGATTTCATAAGCGCTGCGGAACCAGCTTTCTTCTGTTTGTGGTTCTGATCAGCATCCTGCTGTTTATGGTCATCCGGGTAGAGAATCCGGCGCTCAGGCTGGGGCTGCGCATCCTGCTCATTCCGGTGATCGCGGGCATTTCCTATGAGGTGCTTCGTCTGGCGGGAAGAACGGACAACGCGTTTATCAATCTGATTTCCAGGCCCGGTCTGTGGCTGCAGCGACTGACCACCAGAGAGCCGGATGAGAGCATGGTTGAGGTGGCGATTGCGTCGGTGGAGGCTGTTTTTGACTGGAAGGCTTATCTGAGAGACGAATTCGCTTATGAATTTGACGATGAGGCGGACGGCGCAGAAGCGGCCGTTGATTCGGAGCCTGCGGATGTGGAAGCTGCCGACATGGAAAACGATGGAATCACCCCGGAAGGAAGCGGCGCATTATGAAATATGCAGATGCTTACCGGTTTGGCAAAGAGGCGCTGACAGCGGCGGGAATCGGGGAAGCAGAGCTGGACGCCAGACTGCTTCTGGAGACGGTCTGTCATACCACAAGAAACGATCTGCTGGTACACGGCGACCGGGAAGTGACGCAGGAAGAGGAGAAGCAGTACCGGGACTGGATTGCCCGCCGTGCTTCCCGCATTCCGCTTCAGCATATCACGGGCGTCCAGGAGTTCATGGGACTGGAATTTCTGGTCAATGAGAACGTGCTGATTCCCAGGCAGGATACGGAGATTCTGGTGGAGGAAGTGCTCCGGGAGCTGACGGACGGCAGCAGAATTCTGGATCTGTGCACAGGCTCCGGATGCATCCTGCTGAGCCTGCTTCGTTATTCCAACGACTGTGTGGGTGTGGGAAGCGATATTTCCCGGGAAGCTCTCGACGTGGCGCGCAGGAATGCAAAGCAGCTGGGAATCCGGGCGGATTTCCTGTGTGGGGATCTGTTTGAAAAGGTGGAGGGAAGGTATGATTTCATCATATCCAATCCCCCCTACATTGCGTCAGGAGAGATCGAAGGATTGATGGATGAGGTTCGGCTGCATGAGCCGTTGTCCGCATTGGACGGACATGAGGACGGACTCTTTTTTTACCGCAGGATCGTGGGAGAATGTCCGGACTACCTGGTGCGCGGTGGCAGCCTTTATCTGGAAATCGGCTGGGATCAGGGAAGTGCTGTGAAAACTCTGATGGAAGAAGCCGGTTTTCATGAGGTGCGCGTAACGAAGGACTACGCCGGACTGGACCGGGTGGTGAGCGGTATTTGGTTTTGAAAAGAAAGGTTGTGAAGATAGATGTTTGACAGACTGGAAGATCTGCTCCACCGTTATGAGGAGATCATGAACGAGCTGAACGAGCCCGACGTGACGGCCAATCAGGAGCGTTTCCGTGCGCTGATGAAGGAGCAGAGCGATCTCACGCCTCTTGTGGAGGCATACAGAGAATATAAAAAGGCCAGACAGGATGAAGAGGACAGCATGGCCCTGCTGGAAGAAGAAAGCGATGAGGAAATGCGTGAGCTTTTGAAAGAGGAACATGCGGATGCGAAGAAGCGGATTGAGGAGCTGGAGCAGGAGCTGAAGATCCTTCTTCTGCCGAAGGACCCCAATGACGATAAAAACGTTATTGTGGAAATCCGTGCAGGAGCGGGCGGAGATGAGGCGGCCCTGTTTGCCGCAGAGATGTACCGCCTTTATGTGAAATACGCGGAGCGCAGGCGCTGGAAGGTGGAAACCGTCAGTGCGGATGAGATCGGCATCGGCGGCATGAAGGAGGTCACCTTCATGGTCACCGGCAAGGGCGCTTATTCCCGCCTGAAATATGAGAGTGGCGTGCACCGTGTCCAGCGTGTGCCGGAAACTGAGTCCGGCGGCAGAATCCACACATCCACCATCACCGTTGCGGTCATGCCGGAGGCGGAGGATGTGGACGTGGTGATCGATGAAAAGGATATCCGTATCGACGTGATGCGCGCCTCCGGAAACGGCGGCCAGTGCGTCAATACCACGGATTCCGCAGTGCGCCTGACCCACTATCCCACCGGAATCGTGGTGTACAGCCAGACGGAAAAGTCCCAGCTTCAGAACAAGGCCAAGGCCTTTGCCCTCCTGCGTGCCAAGCTGTACGATATCGAGCAGCAGAAGGCCCATGATGCGGAGGCGGAGCTGCGCCGCAGTCAGATCGGAACCGGTGACCGTTCCGAAAAGATCCGCACCTACAATTTCCCGCAGGGACGCGTGACCGACCACCGTATCAAGCTGACCCTGTACAGGATCGACGACATCATGAACGGGGATATCGATGAGCTTCTCGACAGCCTCATCGCGGCAGACCAGGCTGCGAAGCTGGCGAAGATGGGAGAGGCGTAAACGGGCCTGGCCTTCTGGCCGGAGCCATATTATGGCAATGCAGAAAAGCGACTGTTATAATTCGTTTTCCTGCATTGCCTTTTTTTTGTGTTGTACTTTAAAACATTAGGCTCTATAATTGTGATGATATCGAAGGGAGAGATGCAGGAAATACAGATTCCTGCGAATCAGATGCCGCCCTGCAGGCGGCAGGAGGAGAAAACGAATGAAAAAGTGGATTGCCATCTTTGTTGGGCTGGCGGCAGTTGTGGGACTTATGCTGGCGGCTGCAGGAGCCTGGATCAAATCCAGACAGATGTCCGTCGCTATTATCGGCGGGGCGGACGGTCCCACCAGCATTTTTGTCGCAGGAAAAATCAACGGCGCGGCGTTTATGGAAGCCGGAGCCATTCTGGTGGCGGGCGGTCTGCTGATCGGCCTGTTACTGTTTCTGGTTTTCAGGAGGAAAAGAAAGTAAAGCGGTATGCTTCATGACCGGCATACCGATAAAACAGATGAAAAGGAAGAAGGGGAATCAAAATGAAATCCGCTGCGAGAATGGATATGACGCAGGGACCTATCATGCGGAAGGTGCTGGTTTTCGCACTGCCGATCTGTGCCGGAAATGTGCTGCAGCAGCTTTACAGCACGGTTGATACGGTGGTGATCGGCAATTTCTGCGGTTCCACATCGCTGGCAGCGGTGGGGACAAGCAGTCAGCCGGTGGAGCTGCTGCTCTGTATTTTTCTGGGAATTGGAACGGGGGTATCCATACTGGTGTCCCAGTTTGCGGGAAACGGAAATGAGAAGAAGCTGAGAGAAATTATGGAGACATCGGTTTTCTTTCTGTATGTGTGTGCCATTCCGCTTTCCGTGGCCGGGCAGTTTATCGGGCCGCTGGTTCTGAAAATCATGCAGGTGCCGGAGGACACCTGGGCGCCTGCCGTTTCCTATATCGCGATTATTTTCTGGGGAACGCTTGGAAACATGGGGTATAACATGAATGCGGGAATCCTGCGGGGACTGGGGGACAGCAGGGCGTCGCTTCTGTTTCTGGTGATTTCCTGTCTGGTAAATGTGGTTCTGGATCTGGTGTTCGTGGCGGGCTTTCATATGGATGTGGCGGGAGCCGCGCTGGCGACGATCATCGCCATGTACTGCTCCTGGCTGTTCAGCATTTTTTACATACGTAGGCAGTACCCGTCGCTTGGTTTTTCCTTCCTGCCCCACAGGATGAATAAGGCGATGCTGGGGGCGATCATCCGGATCGGCCTGCCGCTGGGGCTGAACAGCTCTTTTTACTCCATCGGACATATTCTCATGCAGTCGCTGATTAACATGCAGGGCTCGGTTTTTATCGCCGCCTGCTCGGTGAGCAGCAAGGTAACGGGAATTGCAAACGTGGCGATTACCTCCATGTCCTCGGCAGCCACCACCTTTTCCGGTCAGAACCTGGGCGCGGAAAATTATGTGTACCTGAAGAAGGGCGGGATTCAGATCCCTCTGGTTTCCGGGCTGATTACCTGTGCGGCGGGAATTGTGGTGACGATTTTCTGCCGGCCGATTCTGGAGCTTTTTACCCAGGATGCGGCTGTGCTGGCGTATGCGGTGCGTTATATCCGCATCGTGCTTCCCCTTACCTGGACCTATGCCGTGTTTAACTGCATTATCAGCTTCGTGAACGGCATGGGAGAGGTGCGTTTCCCCACGATTGTGAATATCCTGATGCTTTGGGCGGTGCGGATTCCGGTGGGATGTTTCATCACATTCTTCCTGGACGGAGGCTATGTGATGGCCTGCATCCCGGTGAGCTTCGTGTTCGGAATGGTGTGTATGCTCAGCTTTTTTGGAACGAAGCGCTGGAAGGAAATCGGAAGGCTTGCCGGACAGAGGGGGGCGGACTTAACGCCGGAGCAGCGTTTCGCCCTTCTGTTTGACTGGTGCAGGCAGACGCTTGTGTGGGCGGCGGACCGCTCCTGAGGCCGGAAGGTGGAGAAGGAATCAACGTAAGATGGCAAAGACAGTAAAGATGACAGAAGGGAATATCGTGGGGCAGCTGCTCGCCTATGCGCTTCCGCTGATTGCAGGAAACGTGTTTCAGCTTACCTACAATGTGGTGGATTCCGTGATTGTGGGACGTTTCATCGGCACGGATACGCTGGCCGCGGTGGGGACTGCGGGACCGGTGATGAATCTTTTCATCCTGGGAATATCGGGCGTGAGCATGGGCGCTTCCGTGATCATGAGCCGTTTCTTCGGGGCAGGAAGAGAGGATCTGCTGAAACGGGAAATGGCGACGGTTTCCGTATTCGGCCTGTATTTTTCCGTGCTGCTTGCCCTGGCCGGTGCGGCGGGGGCGAAAGCTTTGCTGCGGCTTTTGCAGGTGCCGGAGGAAATCCTGGATCTGTCGGCGGGGTATCTGCGCCTGATTTTCATCGGAATGCCCTTTACCTATTTTTACAACGCCTATTCTTCCGCCCTGAAAAGCGTGGGCGATTCCAGGACGCCGCTTTATTTTCTGGTCTTTTCCACCGTTCTGAACATGGGGCTGGATCTGGTGCTGATCGGTGTGCTGCATTTCGGAATCGTGTGTTCTGCCCTGACGACTGTGCTCGCACAGGCGGTCAGCGCCGTGGGCTGCGCGGTCTATGTGAGGCGGAAGGTTTCCATGCTGTATGTTCCATTTGGGGAGCTTCATGCGGACCGGGCGCTGCTTGGGGAGACACTTCGCTACGGCGGCGTCACTGCGCTGCAGCAGGCCTGCCAGCCCATCGGAAACCTGCTGATTCAGGGGGCGGTGAACGGGATGGGCGTGGACATTATGGCAGCCTTCAATGCGGTGACGAAGATCGACGATTATGCGCTGGTGCCGGAACGCAACATTTCCAATGCCATGACCACCTTCATCGCCCAGAACGGAGGGGCGAAAAAAAAGGAGCGGATCCGGAAAGGATTTGCGGCCGGCCTGTGGATGGAGGCGCTTTACGGCGTGATGGCCTGTGTGGCGGTTCTGCTGGTGAGGCGGCCTGTGATGGAGCTGTTCGTGGGGAAGGAAGAGACCGCCGTGATCGCGGAAGGCGTGGGATATCTGGGCCTGATGGCTTTTTTCTATATTTTGCCGGGGCTCACCAATGGAATCCAGGGTTTTTACCGGGGCATGGGCAGGATGAAAATGACCCTGGCCGGGACGGCGCTGCAGACCAGCTTCAGGGTTCTTTTTGTCTACCTGCTTTCCGGCCGTCTGGGGATCCGCAGCTTTGCGGTTTCCTGCGCCATCGGGTGGTGCGCCATGCTGCTGATGGACGGGATCCATTATCAGCTTGTGATGAAAAAGAAATTGACAGGAAGTTGACAGGGAATGCCGTTTTTGACGGCAAAACAGGAGGGAAAAAACATGAAATGCGCGGTATTTTACGGAAAACATGAGGTACGGGTTGAGGAACGCCCCATGCCGGTTCCGGGGCCGGATGAGGTGTTGATCCAGGTGAAGGCCTGCGGTGTCTGCGGCACGGATGTGCACATTTTTGAAGGGGATGAGGGAGCAGCAGAGGTGACGCCGCCCACGATTCTTGGACATGAATTTTCAGGCGTGATCGTTCAGACGGGAGAACAGGTGACGGGCTACAAAGCAGGGGACCGGGTCTGCATCGATCCCAACTGCATGTGCGGCTCCTGTACGCCCTGCCGGGAGGGTGTGGGGCATTACTGTGAGCATATGATCGGCTATGGCACCACGGTGGACGGCGGCTTTGCGGAATACTGTGCGGTGAAGGCCAGACAGGTATACCGGCTGGGGGACAACACCACTTTTGAGCAGGGAGCGATGGCGGAGCCGGTGGCCTGCTGCCTTCATGGCATCGATCTGTGCGGCATCCGCCCCGGCCATCAGGTGGTGGTGATCGGAGGCGGCATGATCGGCCTTCTGATGCTGCAGCTTGCCAGACTTGCCGGAGCTGCTAAAACCGCCCTTCTGGAGCCGGTGGAAGAGAAGCGCCGGGTGGGAGCGGCCCTTGGGACGGACGTGTGTGTGGATTCCCTTCACGAGGACGTGAAAGCGGCGCTTCATGCGGCGGGGATGGATCACATCGATACGGTGATCGAGTGCGTGGGAAAGCCTTCCACCATCGAGCAGGCCATCGATCTGGCTGGATATAAGGCGGTGGTGATGATGTTCGGCCTGACCGCACCGCAGGAAACGGTATCCATCCGGCCCTTTGAGATTTTCAAAAAGGAGCTGGAGCTGAAGGCCTCCTATATCAATCCCTACACCCAGACCAGAGCGCTCAGGCTGATTGACAGCGGCAGGCTGGATGTGAGCAGCATGGTGCATGAGGTGTGCGGACTGGACCGGCTGGCGGATATCCTGGCGAATCCGGAGCTGCGGGCCAGGGGAAAGTATATTATTTCACCGGAGAAATGAGGGAATGGAATGAAGCCTGTATACAGGATCGAAAAGGGCAGCAGGGCAGGAATTGTCTGCTGCTCCGATGGACGAAAAATAAAAACGGGTGAAGAACTTGATATGCTTACCGGAAAACTGGAGTCCCTGGGCCTGCGTCCGCAGCTTTCGCCCTGTATCTATGCCAGAGACGGCGCTTTTTCCGGAACCGGCAGGGAGCGGGCGCAGGCGCTGATGGATTTTTACCGGGACGATTCCATCCGGGTAATTTTTGATATTTCCGGTGGAAACGCGGCCAATGAGGTGCTGTCTTTTCTGGATTATTCTGTGATCGCCGGGGCGGATAAGCTGTTCTGGGGGTACAGTGACCTGACGGTGATTCTGAACGCGATTTATGCGAAAACCGGCAGAGCTTCCATGCTCTGGCAGGTTCGGAATCTGCTGTATGAGCGGGGAGAGGAACAGACAGCGGCCCTGTCGGAAGCTCTGTTCGGGAAAACGGAGAATGGTGAATCCGATAAGGAAACGGAACCGCTTTTTTCCTTTCCCACTCATTTCATGCAGAAGAGCCGGATGGAAGGCGTCGTTGCAGGCGGCAATCTGCGCTGTCTGCTGAAGCTTGCGGGAACGGAGTTCTGGCCGGATATGCGGGGAAAGCTCCTGCTGCTGGAAGGCTTCAGCGGCGGGGAGGCGATGATCGCCTCCGGGCTGGCACAGCTTGAACAGATGGGCGTTTTCCGTCAGGTTTCTGGACTGCTTCTCGGTACTTTTACGGAGTTGGAAGGAAGTGTGCCGGACGCGGAGGAAAGGCTGGCCGCCCTTGTCAAAGCGCATGCGGGGACGGAGCTTCCCGTCGCAAAAACGCAGCGGATCGGTCATGGGACGGATTCCGCTGCGGTGCTGATTGGAGGGCAGATGTGTCTGGAAGAAAGGCCGTCCGCCTTAACGGATGGCTAAATCCTATGCCCACTGAAAGCTTTGCAAGAGTGCGCGTGACATCCGGCTGTTTTATCGATATACCTTGTTCAGCGTGAAGCCTCTTCCCCGCACCTCGTTGATCCGGTTTACAATGATGAAGGCTTCCGGGTCCACCTCCAGAATGAGCTGGTTTACTTTGGGAAGATCACGGTTGGAGATGACGGCGAGAACCATATTTTCTTCTTTGTGAAGATAGCCGGTTTCCATGTGGAGAAGCGAGGTGCCGCAGTCAATGCGCTCCGCCAGCAGGCGGTTGATGACCTCGTGCTCTTTGCTGATGATTTTGACCTGCATCTTTGCGCCGCCGAACAGCAGGACTTTATCCAGAGCGACGGTGTATACCACGATCAGCAGAATTCCATAGAGAAGGGCGTGGATATCGGTGTTCATCATTTGAAGGGCCAGAACGATGCAGTCGCACAGATAGATGGTGGCGGATACGTTGATGTTCCTTTTCTTTTTCAGGATCAGGGCCGGAATGTCCATGCCTCCCGTGGAGGCACCGGCCCGCATGACGATGCCGATTCCCGCGCCGATGAGCACACCGGCGTAGAGCACTGCCGTAAGCCGCTCCTCCATGACGATGCCGGGCAGGCCGGAATTCTCCAGAACACTCAGCAGCAGAGGATAAATCAGCGTGCTGAGAATGGTGGTCACGGCAAACTGCTTTCCCAGAATCCAGGCGCCAAGAAGAAACATGGCCACGTTGAAGACGCAGACGAAGACGCTGACCGGGATTCCGGCGGTCCGGTAAAAAAACAGCGCCAGCCCCGTGGTCCCGCCTGTGAGAAGCTGATTCGGCACGATGAAAAGCGTCACCGCCAGCGCATACAGCAGGTTTCCCAATACGATCATTCCGAGCTTTGGCAGGAATACAGTCCAGTTCTTTTTCATGAGATTTTCCTTTCCTGATTTACCACAGTAAAATTTCCAATAAAAAAACGGCACTTTCTGCCGTTGCCTGTCCGTCGATATGAAGATGTTTCCTGCAGGGAGCAAAGTCCATGCATCCGATTGACT
>CAJFMW010000084.1 GCA_904392525.1 uncultured Eisenbergiella sp. | reverse complement strand
TCAGGCTCCGGCCGCTTATAGGCAGAACCGATCTTGATCTTGATATCCTCCGCTGTTCTCTCACCGATGAGCAGATTATGTTTCTTTCTCATATAGCGGACCAGCGCTTCGTCGAAATCATCTCCCGCAATCTTGATGGACGCGCTCACGACGGTACCGCCCAGAGAAATCACCGCAATGTCGGAGGTTCCGCCTCCGATGTCCACGATCATGTTGCCGCAGGGACGGGAAATATCGATTCCGGCACCGATTGCCGCCGCAATCGGCTCTTCAATGATGGAAACCTCTCTCGCTCCGGCCTGATAGGTCGCGTCCTCAACCGCCTTCTTCTCCACCTCGGTAACGCCGCTGGGCACACAGACCGCGATTCTGGGCTTGCGGAAGGTCTTTCTGCCAAGCGCCTTCTGGATAAAATGCTTCAGCATCTTTTCCGTAACGGTGTAGTCGGAAATGACGCCCTGACGCAGAGGTCTGACCGCAACGATATTGCCCGGCGTACGTCCCAGCATCAGTCTGGCATCCTCGCCGATCGCCTTGATCTTGTTCGTATCTCTGTCAAAAGCCACTACGCTGGGCTCCTTCAGAACCACGCCCTTTCCTCTGATATATACCAGTATACTGGCCGTGCCCAGGTCAATTCCAATGTCCGTGTACTGCATAATTTCCTCCAATCCCAAATGAAGGCAACGCCGGAAAGGGGGCTTCGGCCGTTTTCCTGAAAGCAGCCTTCCGATGATTCCTCTCCTGCGCGCTGTCGTCTCTATTCTCTATTATGAACCAATTCTTCATGAATCAAGCATGGATATTTCACATTTGCAATCAACCGAAATTATGTCTTATTTTACTCTGAATAACGTTTCATTCGCCAATGCAAAATATACCGTCTGTTATTATAACGCAAAAACACGGCCTTGGAAAGCCTTTTCATAAAAAATTAAGGTTTCGTGCTTCCATATCGCGGACGTATAATTATTTCGCGCGGTCCAGCATTTTCTTCACATAATATCCGGTGTAGGAATCCGGGTTCTCCGCCACTTCCTCCGGCGTTCCCTGGGTGACCACGGTTCCGCCCCCGTCTCCACCTTCCGGCCCCATGTCGATGATATAATCGGCCGTCTTGATCACGTCCAGATTATGCTCGATGACGACGACCGTATTTCCTCCATCGGCAAGGCGGTGAAGAATATCGACCAGCTTATGCACATCTGCAAAATGCAGACCGGTGGTGGGCTCGTCCAGAATGTAAATGGTCTTTCCGGTGCTCCGCTTGCTCAGCTCCGCCGCCAGCTTGATGCGCTGCGCCTCGCCGCCGGACAGGGTGGTAGAGGGCTGACCCAGCTTCACGTAGGACAGGCCCACATCGTAGAGCGTTTCGATTTTTCTGCGGATGGAGGGCACATTTTCGAAGAAGTCTACCGCTTCCTCCACGGTCATATCCAGCACATCAAAAATACTCTTTCCCTTGTACTTCACATCCAGGGTCTCGCGATTATAGCGCTTGCCGCCGCAGACCTCACAGGGCACATACACATCGGGAAGGAAGTGCATCTCGATCTTGATGATGCCGTCGCCGCTGCAGGCCTCACACCGGCCTCCCTTCACATTGAAGCTGAACCGGCCCTTTTTATAGCCCCTTGCCTTCGCGTCGGGCGTGGAGGCGAACAGATCCCGGATCATATCGAACACCCCGGTGTAGGTGGCGGGATTGGAACGGGGCGTGCGGCCGATGGGAGACTGATCGATGTCGATCACCTTATCCAGCTGATCAATTCCCTCGATCCCTTTATTTTTTCCGGGAATGGTTCTGGCACGATTCAGGTCTCTGGCCAGCGTCTTGTAGAGGATCTCGTTCACCAGAGAGCTTTTGCCGGAGCCGGAAACACCGGTCACACAGGTCATCACGCCGAGCGGAAAACGGACGTCGATATTCTTCAGGTTATTTTCCGCAGCTCCTTTTACCGTGATCCAGCCCGTGGGCTTTCTGCGCTGCGCCGGAACCGGAATGGAAAGCTCGCCGCTTAAATATTTTCCGGTGACGGAGGCCGGATTTTTCATCAACTCCTGCGCCGTACCGCAGGCCACCACCTCGCCGCCGTGTGAACCGGCGCCGGGGCCGATATCCACAATGTAGTCCGCCGCAAGCATGGTATCCTCGTCATGCTCCACCACCAGCAGGGTATTGCCTAGATCCCGGAGATTTTTCAGGGTATTCAGCAGCTTGTCGTTATCCCGCTGATGCAGGCCGATGCTGGGCTCGTCCAGAATATAGCAGACCCCGACCAGTCCGGAGCCGATCTGGGTGGCAAGACGGATTCTCTGCGCCTCACCGCCGGACAGCGTTCCCGTCGCCCGGGCCAGGGACAGATAGTCCAGACCCACGTCCACCAGAAAGCCCACGCGGGCTTTGATTTCCTTAATAATCTGCTTTCCGATCAGAAGCTGCTGGGGCGTCAGCTCCATATCATTCAGAAATTCCTGGAGCTTCCGGATGGAAAGGGAAGTGATCTCATAAATATTTTTTCCGCAGACCGTAACGGCGAGCGCCCCCTTCTTCAGGCGCATTCCCTTACAGGCCGGACAGGGCGTGATGCTCATGTAGGTCTCATATTCCTGCTTGGAAATCTCCGAAGCGGTTTCCCGGTATCTTCTCTCAACACTCTTAACCAAGCCTTCAAAAGCGATGGGATAGACGCCGGTTCCTCTCTGTCCCTTATAATGCACCTCCACCTGACGGCCTCCCGTGCCGTTGATCAGGATATCCTTCACCTTATCGCTGTACTGCTCAAAGGGTGTGTCCAGACTGAAATTATACGCCTTTGCCAGCGCCTGCAGAATGGCGTTGGTAAAGCTGCCCGGCTCATTGCAGGACTGCCAGCCCATAACGACGATGGCGCCCTCATTGATGCTCCTGCTCTTATCCGGGATCATCAGATCCACGTCAAATTCCATCTTGTATCCCAGGCCGTAGCACTCCGGGCAGGCGCCGAAGGGATTGTTGAAGGAAAAGCTCCTCGGCTCAATCTCATCGATGCTGATTCCGCAGTCCGGGCAGGAAAAGCTCTGGCTGAAGGTCATGGCTTCCCCGCCGATCACATCCACGAACAACAGCCCTTCCGTGAGTGCCAGCACACTTTCGATGGAATCCGCGAGTCTTCTGTCGATTCCGGGCTTCACCACAAGACGGTCCACCACGATCTCGATGTTGTGCTTGATATTTTTATCCAGCTTGATCTCTTCCGTCAGCTCATACAGGCTTCCGTCTACCCGGACACGCACATAGCCGCTGCGTCTGGCCCTCTCCAGCACCTTGACGTGCTCGCCCTTTCTTCCCCGGACCACCGGGGCCAGAAGCTGAATCCGGGTTCCCTCCGGCAGCGCCATGATCTGATCCACCATCTGATCCACGGACTGTTTTTTGATCTCCTTGCCGCACTTCGGGCAGTGCGGAATGCCGATTCTGGCATAGAGAAGACGGAAATAGTCATAAATCTCCGTCACCGTTCCCACCGTGGAACGGGGATTCCGGTTGGTGGATTTCTGATCGATGGAAATGGCGGGGGAAAGCCCTTCGATCTTTTCCACGTTGGGCTTTTCCATCTGCCCCAGGAACTGTCTCGCGTAGGAGGACAGGGATTCCATATATCTTCTCTGCCCCTCCGCATAGATCGTGTCAAAAGCGAGAGAGGATTTTCCCGAACCGGACAGTCCGGTCAGAACCACCAGCTCATTTCTCGGGATGTCTACATCGATATTCTTCAGATTGTGTTCACTGGCCCCTCTGATTTTGATGTATTCCCGGGGCCTCATCTTTATGCTTTCCTGTTCCATGCTTCTTCCATTTACTCCTTTATTTTCTCCAACGTCTTTTTCAGATCCACCATCTTGTCACGCAGCTCTGCAGCAGCCTCGAAGTTCAGCTCCGAAGCGGCCTTCTTCATCTTCTTCTCCACATCGGCGATAAGCTTTTTCAGTTCCTTCTCGTCCATGGATTCCGGGTCCTTCTCGAAACGGACCTCTTCCTTCGCGATCTCCTTCGATATGCTGATGAGATCACGCACGCTCTTTTTGATGGTCTGGGGTGTGATTCCATGCTCTTCGTTGTACTTCTGCTGAAGTTCACGCCTTCGGTTCGTTTCGTCAATGGCCGCCCGCATGGAATCCGTCATGTTGTCCGCATACATGATGACATGGCCCTCCGCATTTCTCGCGGCACGACCGATGGTCTGGATCAGGGAGGTCTCCGAACGCAGGAATCCCTCCTTGTCCGCATCCAGAATGGCCACCAGGGAAATCTCCGGGATGTCCAGACCTTCCCTCAGCAGGTTGATGCCCACCAGCACATCGAACACATCCAGGCGCATGTCCCGGATGATCTGAGCCCGTTCCAGGGTATCGATGTCGGAATGCAGATATTTTACCCGGATCCCCACCTCTCTCATGTAGTCGGTCAGATCCTCCGCCATCCGCTTGGTCAGGGTGGTCACCAGCACCTTGTTATGCTTCTCAATTTCCTTGCGGATCTCTCCGATCAGATCGTCAATCTGTCCCTCCACAGGACGCACCGATACCTCCGGGTCCAGCAGGCCCGTGGGACGGATGATCTGCTCCACCCGGTTCAACTCATGGGCCGCCTCATATTCAGAAGGCGTGGCGGACACGAACAGCATCTGGTCGATGTGCGATTCAAACTCCTCAAAATTCAGAGGCCGGTTATCCAGCGCGGAGGGCAGCCGGAATCCGTAGTCCACCAGCGTATTTTTTCTGGACCGGTCCCCCGCAAACATGCCGCGGATCTGGGGGATCGTCATATGGGACTCGTCGATGATTATCAGAAAATCATCCGGGAAGAAGTCCAGCAGCGTCATGGGCGGCTCTCCAGGCGCGGTGCCGTTCAGATGCCGGGAATAATTCTCAATGCCGGAGCAGAAGCCCGTTTCCCGCAGCATCTCAATATCAAAATTCGTCCGTTCCGAAATCCGCTGCGCCTCCAGCAGCTTGTCCTCGCCCTTAAAATAGCGGATCCGCTCCTCCAGCTCCTGTTCTATTGTTTCGCAGGCCGTATTGATTTTATCCTGGGAAACCACATAGTGCGATGCCGGGAAAATGGCCACATGCTCCAGCGTGGAAACGAGCCGTCCGCTCAGCGGGTCCACCTCGGCGATCCGGTCGATCTCATCGCCAAAAAATTCCACCCGGATCAGGCTGTCGCCGCCCTGAGCCGGATTGATTTCCAGCACATCCCCGCGCACCCGGAAGCAGCTTCTTCCCAGGTCCATGTCGTTCCTGTCATACTGGATGCCGATCAGCTCCCGGATCACCGCGTCCCGGTCCTTCGTCATTCCCGGTCTCAGGGAAACGATCTTGTCCTTATATTCGTCCGGGCTGCCCAGGCCATAGATACAGGACACGCTGGCAACCACCACCACATCCCTGCGCTCCGCCAGGGAAGCCGTGGCCGACAGGCGGAGCTTGTCGATCTCGTCGTTGACGGCCGAATCCTTCGCAATATAGGTATCCGAGGAGGGCACATAAGCCTCCGGCTGGTAATAATCGTAGTAGGACACAAAATACTCCACCGCGTTCTCCGGGAAGAACTCCTTAAACTCCCCGTAAAGCTGTCCCGCCAGCGTTTTATTGTGGGCGATCACCAGCGTGGGCCTCTGCAGCTGCTGGATGATATTGGCCATGGTGAAGGTCTTGCCGGACCCCGTAACTCCCAGTAAAGTCTGGAATTGATAGCCTTTTCTGAAGCCGTCCACCAGGTTCGCGATGGCCGCGGGCTGATCGCCGGTGGGCTGATACGGGGCCTTTAAAACGAATTTGTCCATAGTCAAATCTCTCCTTTGTGACTTTTGATATGTTCAATATCAGCCACCCTCAAAAAATTCATTCATAACGAAAATGCCAAAATCAAAAAAATGCTGTCTTATATTGGACTTATCACAGTTTAAATAAGAAAAGTCATAAAATATTCTCTTTTATAAACTTAAATTAATCCTTTTCTTCTAATCTTTCTAGCTCATTTACACTATCAAAAAAATGTTGTTCTACTAGGGATAACCTCTTTTCCTCTTTCTTTTTATATTTTTCATATTCATCATAAGCTTTCTTAATTGCCTGCTTGTGTGTAACAGTCCCCTTGGTCCTAAGTATATCTCTTCTTGTCATTTTCAAATAGTCATCTATGGTTTCCAGCCAGTCCTTCATATACATAGGCTCATGGTTTAATGCATGTACCTCCGCAATATCCAAATAAGCGGTAACTATTTTATTTAACGCATCCAATTCTTCTTTATTCAAATAATTTTTTGCGACTTCTACATCCGCTTTTTTTATGGATTTCCCTTGCCAAGAAGTTAATCCCATATATTCTTTCTCAGAATCCGCCCTTTGATATATCACTTCTGCAGCTGTATGCTTGTGTGCCGCCCAATGCATTTTATTCTGTACCTGTTTAAAGAAAAGAATTGAACTTTCTGCTCTTGGATCATAATCAATACTAGTTGCATAAATTTCCAATACTTTTCTCCAAAAGACCTTTTCTGAAGAGCGAATATCACGAATACGTGCTAATAACTCATCAAAATAGTTCCCGCCACCTAAGCGTTTTAACCGGTCATCATCTAAAGCAAAACCTTTTTGCATATATTCTTTCAAAATATTTGTTGCCCAAATCCTAAACTGAGTACCACGCAAAGATTTTACTCTATATCCTACGGATATAATCACGTCCAGATTATAGTAGTCCACCTGATAGATTTTTCCATCATCAGCAGTATGGGCAAATTTTGCCCATACTGATTCCTTTTTCAATTCCCCCTCTTTAAAAATATTACGAATATGCTTTCCTATAACACTTCTATCTCTTTGAAATAACTCCGCCATTTGTTCTACAGAAAGCCATACTGTGTCATTTACAAAAGTAGCCTCAATCTTTGTTAAACCATCTTCTGTAGTATACATTAGTAAATTCGATTCCTGCACCTGTCTCACCTCTTTATCTACTTTTATTCACTTCTTTCTTCATTCCAAATTTTTCCTTAAAAAGGCGCAAAATTATTTTGTCCGCCCAGTATCATCCAGTCCGTTTAGTCCTGTTCCATCCAAGAAATCTGAATAAATTAGCCTTTTCCGACCACCATTGGTTATTTTCAACCGTTCTTTATCCATCCCGCCCCTGCCCCACGCGCAGTTTACTGCCACACAGCATCTAAACTTCTGATTATCATCCCGATTATACCAGACCCCAAAGAAAAAGTACAGAACAAAACCGAATGTTTGTTCTGTACCCTTTCTCATTCTGCAATCCTAATATTCATCTGTCAGACATGGGCTATTCCGTCTGCATTCCCTACGCCGCAGTCTCCTCCTGCCCGTCAGCCGCTCCCAGCTTCTCATTCATCACCTCAATAGCCTTCTGAAGCTGGTTATCCACGCCGTCGTTGTAGTAGGCGTCGCCGTCAAAGGCGATTTCCACGTCGGGCTCGATGCCCACCTCATGGATGTTGTTTCCATTTGGGGTGTAATAGTGGCTGACGGTCAGCTTTACAGCGGAGCCGTCCGTCAGGGAAATGATCCGCTGCACGATGCCCTTGCCGAAGGTTGTAGTTCCAACGAGCGTTCCGATGCCATAATCTTTGATCGCACCGGCGAGGATTTCAGATGCGCTGGCGCTGTTGGCATCCACCAGGACGACCAGCTCCTCCGTCATCTCATGCTCGCCGTCGCAGCTGTATTCCGTGCGTTTTCCGTTTTTATCTTCGGTGTAGACGATCAGTCCCTCGGGCAGAATCTGCCTCGCGATCTCACAGACCGTGGAGAGATTGCCGCCCGGGTTGCCACGCAGGTCGAGGATCAGCCCCTCCATGCCCTTGCCACGGCAGACTGCCAGCGCTTCCGTGAACTGATCCAGAGTGACCGTATCGAATTCCGTGATCTGAATATAGCCGATACGATCATCCAGCATTTCCTGGTTGACCGTAGGGCTCTCCACCTGACGGCGGACCACATCAATCTCCAGATAATCCGATTCTCCTTCACGGATGATGGTCAGATGGACCGTAGTCCCTTCTTCCCCTTTCACCAGGCTGGTCACCTGTTCCAGCTCCATCCCCTGCACTTCCGTTCCGTCCACCTTGTAAATCAGATCGCCCGCTCTCAGCCCGCTTTCCTGGGCCGGAGTTCCGTCAATGATACCCGTCAGTCTGGGAAGAGAGGTTTCCGTATCAATTCCGATATACGCCCCGATGCCGTAGTAGATACCTTCCGTTTTTTCCTGGATCTGCTCCAGCTCATCCGGCGCATAATAGGTGGAGTAAGGATCGCCGAGAGATTCCACCATTCCCTTATAGATGCCGTTCTCGAGCGTCTGCTCATCCACATCCTCAAGGTAATATTTGTCAATGGTCTCCTCGATCACATCCAGCTTGTTCAGCGTGTTCTGCGTCGCCACGCTGTTAGCGCTCACGCTCTCCGCCGTCTCCTGAACGGATACGTTCTGCGTTCTGGAATAAAACAGCCACGCGGAGTTTCCCAGATAGATGCCGCCAGCCAGCAGTGCCACCGCAAGTATTCCTGTCAGAACTCCCCCCCAGAAGCTTTTTCGGTTTCTCATTTTCCTTCATGCCTTTCCATTCAAAGCGAACGCCGCAGTGGTCTTTTCTTTATCCAAATGACCTCCCTCCGGCGTTCTTTCTGTGTTAATAGCCATTATATAGCCGTTCAGCTTAAATAATTCCAGGGATTTACATACTCCCCATTGAGCCGGACGCTGAAATGCAGATGCGGTCCCGTTGAACGTCCCGTCGAACCGACCGCCGCAATGGTTTCGCCCTTGGATACGGTCTGCCCGCTGGATACATACAGCTCAGAGGCGTGCATATAAATCGTATACAGTCCATCTCCGTGATTGATCATCACATAATTTCCCATGGAACTGTTATAGCCGGCGCCCACCACGGTACCTCCGTAAGCCGCCATAATCGGCGTACCGGAATTGGCAGCGAAGTCCACGCCGTTATGGAACTTATTCACCCCCAGCGTGGGATGGATACGGTAGCCATACTCCGAAGAAACACGCTTGTAGGAAGCGAGAGGCATCTGAAACATTCCGCCGTCATAGGTCACCTGCGGCTGATTCAGCTCCTCCAGCTGCTTTTTCTCCGCCTCAGCGGCCGCTTCCAGCGCAGCGATCGTCGAATTCTGTTCGGCGATATCCGCCTCATACTCCGCGATGGCCGCCTCTTTGTTATTGATGTCGGTCTGGTAGGAGGTGATCTGCGCTTCCTTCTCCGCAATCAGCGTTTCCAGTCCCGCTTCCTCCTCCTCTACCTCGGCCTTCGCTTCCTCCAGAACCTCCTGTTCTTCCTCAAGAGCCGTCTTGCAGGCCTCTACCAGCTCTTTGTTTTTGATATAAATAGCGAGCTGTTCCTGGTCATAGGTGTTCATCTGCTCGATATAGCCGACCCGGTTCAGAAGCTCTCCAAAGCTGTCCGCCGCAAGAAGCATTTCCAGGTAGTTTTCAACTCCCTGCTCGTAGGAATACTGAATCCGCACCTTCATGGCCGCATACTGGGCCTCTTCCTGTGCAACCGCTTCCTCCAGCTCCTTCTGCGTTTCCTCAATCTCCGCTTCCTTTTCCTCAATCAGCGACTTCAGCTCATTGATCCGGGACTGAATCTCCGCCAGATTTCCGTCCAGCTGTTCCACATAAGCCTGCAGATCATCCTTTGTGCTTTCCAGCTCGTCCACCATTGCCTGAATATTGGAAATATTCGCCTGAATCTGTTCCTTCTGTTCCTGCGCCTGGCTGATGGCTTCTTCCTTCTCCTTAATGCTCTGCTCCAGCTCATCCGCTGTTGCTGCCCTGCTTTCGATTCCCGAAGCGGGCCAGCCGATCAGAAGCAGAGAACACAACAGAAGCGGAAGAAACACCCTGCCTCTTTTTCTGTATTTTCCCATAGGCTTCTCTCCGTTCGCTCTTTTCCGGTCAGACACGCAGATGCTTCCGCACCGTAACAAAGCTGCCCAGGAAACCGATTCCAACACCGATCAGAACAACTACCGGAACCATGGTCCGATAGACCTCATTCACCGGAAGAAACTGAAGCAGTCCCGCCAGAATGGAAAAACGGTTGTCAATAAATTCCAGGACATTGTTGTACATCACATAGATTCCGGCGAGAGGCAGAATGGATCCGAAAATACCGATCAGAATGCCCTCGATGACGAAAGGAGCACGAACGAAGAAATCCGTCGCCCCGATGTATTTCATGATATTAATTTCTTCCTTCCGGACAGAAATGCCGATCGTGACCGTATTGTTGATCAGGAACATGGATACCAGGATCAGAATGATGATAATTCCGGCAGAAACATATGCCACCAGCGCATTCACGCCGGTCAGCGTATTTGCCGCAAGCGCCGACTGGTTCACCGTCCGGATTTCGGGAATGGTTTCCAGATAGGCGACCAGATCTGCCTGATGCTCCACATCATCCATGAAAATCTCATAACTCGCGCAGTTTTCCAGAGGATTATCGCCCTCCGGGAAGCCGTCCGCATATTCCTCCGGAATGAAATTCTCCTTATAATACTCCCAGGCTTCATCCGCCGAGGTGAATTCCACCCGCGTCACATCATCCCGCGCTTCAATCTGCGCCCCGATTTCCTGCATCCGTTCCTCCGTCGTCCCCTCCTGGAAAAAGATGGTTACGGAAACCCCTTCCTCCGCTGTGTGGACAATATTCTGGAAGTTCAGGATTACGGCATAAAAAAGCCCCAGAATAAAGAGGCTGGCGCTGATCGTCGCGATGGACGCCAGCGAAAACCATTTATTCCGGAAAATATTAATAATGCCCTGTTTTAATGTATAAAAAAATGTACTAATTCTCATCGATATAACCGCCCTGTTCTTCGTCGCTCACAATCACGCCCTTTTTCATCGTGATCACCCTTTTCTTCATCTCGTTGACGATTTCCCGGTTATGCGTCACCACCAGAATCGTGGTTCCGCCTTCATTGATCTTCTCAAGAAGCTTCATGATCTCCCAGGAATTCTTCGGGTCCAGATTTCCGGTCGGCTCATCCGCGAGCAGAATCGGCGGCTTATTAATCAGCGCCCTTGCGAGCGCCACCCTCTGCTGCTCTCCTCCGGAAAGCTGCTTGGGCTTCGCCTTATATTTTCCCGCAAGTCCTACGGTTGCCAGAATGGCGGGCACATTTTTCTTAATCTCCCTGGTTGGAACCTGAATGACACGCTGCGCGAAGGCCACGTTCTCATAAACGTTCCTGTCCTTGAGCAGGCGGAAATCCTGGAACACGATTCCCAGCTTTCTGCGGTATTTGGGGATCTGACGCTGCTTTAAGTGCGCCACATTCTGCCCGTTTACCAGAATGGTTCCCGATGTGGGGGTCAGTTCCCTCAGCAGCAGCTTGATCAGGGTTGATTTTCCCGAACCGCTGTCACCCACGATAAACACGAATTCTCCCCGCTTCACGCGCAGATTCACGCCGTTTAATGCCGGCGCCCCGGTTTCATAGCTTTTGCTCACCTTATCCAGCACAATGAGTGAGCCGTCGTCCCTGATTCTCCGTCTTGTTCTTTTCGAACCAAAAAGTCCCAACTTATGTACCTCTTTCGTTCCACGTCTTCACAGCTATGCCCCGGTACGTTTCGCATCGGGGCATTCCCGCAGGAAGGACGCGGCTTAATATTCAAATGTTTCCATGTACTTCATATACTTTACCACCATCAGTGCGATTTTAAAAGTGATTGCATCCTCAAACACTCTCAGATCCAGCCCCGTGCTCTTCTGCAGCTTATCCAGACGGTACACCAGCGTGTTGCGGTGTATGAAAAGCTGGCGGCTGGTTTCCGATACATTCAGGCTGTTCTCAAAGAATTTGTTAATTGTGGTAAGCGTCTCCTCATCAAAGTCATCCGGGCTTTTCCCTCCGAATATCTCCTTGATGAACATTTTGCAGAGCGGAATGGGAAGCTGATAGATCAGCCTTCCGATACCTAATTCATTGTATGCGATAATGTCCCGTTCGTCAAAGAAAATTTTTCCCACATCCAGGGCCATCTTC
>CAJFMW010000083.1 GCA_904392525.1 uncultured Eisenbergiella sp. | reverse complement strand
CGTATCGCTTGGACCGGTGATCATCCCTTTTCTAAAGAGACTCAAGGCTGGGCAGACCGTCAGAGGGGAAGGGCCCAGAAGCCATTTAAAGAAAAACGGCACGCCGACAATGGGCGGGATTCTGATCCTGTCCGCTGTGGTGGCTGCTTCCCTGCTTTATGTGAAGGACTATCCTCAGATCATGCCCGTGCTGCTTCTGACGCTGGGCTTCGGACTGATCGGCTTTCTGGATGATCTGCTGAAGGTGGTGCTCAGACGTTCCATGGGACTTACGCCTTTACAGAAGTTCTCCGCACAGCTGGTGATTACGGGACTGTTCATTTACTATCTCGTGAAGATGACGGATATCGGTCTTGCCGCAAGGATCCCTTTCTTTCCGGATCTGGTGCTGGATCTGGGGGGGATGAATATCCCGCTCGCCGTTTTCATCATTCTGGGAACGGTGAATGGTGCGAACTTCACCGATGGACTGGATGGTCTTGCGGCGAGCGTCACGGTGATGACAGCCACCTTTCTTGCGGCGGCCTCCATCGGGACCGGCTCAAGGATTGAACCGGCTGCCTGTGCGGTGGCGGGAGCGCTTTTGGGGTTCCTTCTGTTTAACGTATACCCTGCGAGCGTGTTCATGGGGGATACGGGTTCCCTTGCGCTGGGGGGCTTTGTGGCGGCTTCGGCCTATATGATGCGGATGCAGCTTTTCATCCCGATCATCAGCTTCATCTACCTGGTGGAAGTGGTTTCGGTCATCCTCCAGGTGGCGTATTTCAAACTGACGGGCGGAAAACGGCTTTTTCGCATGGCTCCGCTGCATCACCATTTTGAACTGTGCGGCTGGTCGGAGACCCGCATTGTCGCGGTGTTCTCAATTCTCACGGCGATTCTGTGCCTGGTGGCCCTGGTTGCGATCTGAGACGCAGATACGAAGGCTTCCGGTCATTTTTAAAATATAAAAAAAATGCCGCCGCAGGCGGCAGGAACAGAGGCCGGCACGAACTATTGTTCGTGCCAAAGAATGGCTGACGCCATTCTTTTTAAAACAAATGCCGCCTGAGGCGGCGGGAACAGAGGTATGAACGTGGAAGGAAAAAAGATTCTGATTATAGGTACGGGAAAGAGCGGGCTTGCGGCGGCCAGGCTGCTTCTTGCTGTAAAAGCGGTTCCGGTGCTGTTTGACGGGAATGAGAAAACAGACCCGGAAGAGGTGAGAAAAAAGCTTCCGGAGGAAGCGGAGGTGAAGATTCTTGTGGGAGAGCTTCCCCAGGAGGAGCTTGAGGAGATTTCCCTTGCGGTATTCAGCCCCGGCGTTCCCGTGGACACGCCCTTTGCCGACCGGATCCGTGAACAGGGAATTCCCATATGGGGAGAGGTGGAGCTTGGCTATGCTTTTCTGAAGGGCCGGCTGATCGCGATCACGGGAACCAATGGAAAAACCACAACGACTGCGCTGACCGGACAGATCATGCGGGATTATTTTGAATCCGTGTTCGTTGTGGGAAACATCGGAGATCCCATTACGGCGGAAGTCCTTAAAACGCGTGAAGACAGCGTGACGGTTGCGGAGATCAGCTCCTTCCAGCTGGAGACGGCGGTGGATTTCCATCCGCAGGTATCCGCCGTGCTGAATATTACCCCGGACCATCTGAACCGGCACCATACCATGGAAAACTATGCGGCGGTCAAGGAATCCATCACAAAGAATCAGACGAAGGAGGATACCTGTGTTCTGAATTACAGCGATCCTTACACGAGGAGTATGGGCGAGCGCTGTCCGGCCCATGTGGTCTGGTTTTCCTCAAAGGAGCAGCCGCCGGAAGGACTGTATCTGGAGGAAGAGGAAATCTGGAGAATTGTGGATGGGAAGAAGGAGCATGTGATGAACATTCATGAGATGCAGCTTCTTGGCGTCCATAATGTGGAAAATGTGATGGCGGCAATCGCCATGTCCCTGGCATTTGGCGTGCCCATGGAGAATATACTGAATACGGTAAGGAGCTTTCAGGCCGTGGAGCACAGGATTGAATTCGTCGCTGAGGTGAACGGCGTGGCCTGGTACAATGATTCCAAGGGAACCAATCCGGACGCGGCCATCAGGGGAATCCGTGCGATGAACCGTCCTACCGTCCTGATCGGAGGCGGCTACGATAAAGAGAACGAATACGATGAGTGGATCGAGGCCTTTGACGGAAAGGTGAAAAAACTGGTGCTGATCGGTCAGACCAGGGAGAAAATCGCAGCCTGCGCGGCCCGTCACGGATTCAACGATTTCGTTTTTGCCGATTCCTTTGAGGAGTGTATGGATATCTGTGCAAAAAGCGCGGTGCCGGGAGATGCGGTTCTGCTGTCCCCGGCCTGTGCGAGCTGGGGCATGTTTCCCAACTATGAGGTGAGGGGAAGGATGTTCAAGGAGTATGTGAAGAATCTGAAGAGGTGAAAAGCGTGGCGATCCGAAGAAGGAAAAAACAAGCGGAATATTTTTTTGACTATACCCTGCTGTTTATCGTCCTGTTTCTGCTGGGCTTCGGGCTGATCATGGTCTATTCCACCAGCTCCTATGAGGCGTCGATGTCGGCCAGTCTGAATTATGATGAAGCCTATTATCTGAAGCATCAGGCCGGTGCAACAGTTCTCGGCCTGGTGGCGATGATGGTGGTATCCCGCATCCCGTACCATTTCTGGGAGCCCTTTGCGATTCCGGGCTATCTTGCGTCCGCTGTGCTGATCGCTCTCGTCATGACTCCGCTGGGAATTACTGCAAACGGCGCGACCCGGTGGCTGAACCTCGGTGTTTCCGTTCAGCCGGCGGAGATCGCAAAGCTGTGTATGATCCTGTTCCTCGCAAGCTTTATCTGCAAGATAGGTAAGGGAATACGTTCTCTGAAGGGCTTTTTGGTAGTGCTGGCAATACCGTTGCCGATCTGCGTCATGGTCTGGAAGATCACGGATAACCTGAGTTCCGCGATCATCATTTTCGGGATCGCTTTTCTGATGCTGTTCGTGGCGAGTCCGGAATATAAACGCTTCCTCATCCTGGGAGCCGTGGGAATTGCAGGTGCGGCGCTTCTTGTATTCGCCATCGTTCAGATGGACAGTTCAAGCCTGGATTTCCGCGGAAACCGGATCCTTGCCTGGCTGAATCCGGAGGATTACGCGACGGGAACAGGCTTTCAGACGCTGCAGTCCCTGTATGCCATCGGCTCCGGCGGCATTTTCGGAAAAGGCCTCGGGCAGTCCATCCAGAAGCTGGGTTTCCTTCCGGAAGCACAGAACGATATGATCTTTTCCATCATCTGCGAGGAGCTGGGGCTGTTCGGGGGAATCGCGGTTATTCTGCTGTTCGTCATCCTCTGCTGGCGGTTCATGGTCATCGCCAACAACGCGCCGGATCTGTTCGGTGCCCTGCTTGTGGTCGGCGTGATGGGGCATATCGCCATCCAGGTCATCCTGAACATCGCGGTTGTCACCAACACCATTCCCAATACGGGAATCTCCCTCCCGTTCATCAGTTACGGCGGCTCGTCGGTGATGTTTTTGCTCATTGAAATCGGCATGGTTTTGAGCGTGGCGAGAGGAATCAGACTCAAGACGGTCTGAGCCCGGGAGCGGCTCTGCCGCCTGTGTCCGTTCGCCCGGACTGAGACGGCGGGACGGTCGGGGCTGCGCTGTCCAGACACCAGCGGCTCTGCCCCGGCATAGGATAGAATAGCTCTATCTTGAATAAAACCGGGAAGGTGGACATTTGAAGTCTGTTTATATCCGCGGAAACGCGTCATTGTACGGCGAAGTGACGATCCAGGGGTCCAAGAACGCGGCGCTGCCGATTATGGCTGCGGCCCTTCTGGTGCCGGGAGTGTGTGTACTCAGGAACTGTCCCCGCATAGCTGATGTGGAACATATGTGCCGGATCCTTGAAAATATCGGATGCCGGGTGGACAGGGTGGAGAGAGAAATCCGGATCGATGCGGCACAGCTTACGGAAAGCCGCCTGCCGAAGAAATACGTGACCCGGATGCGTTCGTCTGTCATGCTGATGGGGCCGCTTCTCGGCCGGCTCGGTGAGGTGTCTTTAAGTCATCCGGGGGGCTGTGTGATCGGAGACCGCCCGATTGATCTGCACGTGAAGGCACTTTCCCGGATGGGTGTGGCCTGTCAGGATGACGGAGAGGAGCTTACCGCCGTTTCCTGCGGCCTGCGGGGAACCACGCTGAGGCTGGATTATCCCAGCGTGGGAGCGACAGAGAATGTGATCATGGCGGCCGTGGCGGCTGATGGCGTGACCTGTCTGGAAAACTGTGCGCAGGAGCCGGAAATCGGATGGCTCTGCGATTTTCTTGTACATTGTGGAGCATCCATTGTGCAGAAGGGGCCGGGGAGGCTTCTGATCCGAGGGCAGGGCGGTCTGCATCCCTGTATCTACACGATTCCTTCTGACCGCATCGTGGCAGGAACCTATCTGTGCGCCTGCCTGGCTGCAGGCGGTGAGGCCCTGTTAAAAGGAGCGCCGTGCGGAGAAAACGATGCGCTCGAAAAAGCGGCAAGGCAGATGGGGGCGGGATTGAAGAGGACGCAGGACGGTCTCTGGGTGAGGCGGGCAGGACCTCTCCTTGCGCCTGGTAAGATAGAGACAGGGAGCTTCCCTGCATTCCCTACAGACCTGCAGTCCCCTCTTCTGGTCGCGATGGCACAGGCAGAAGGGGAAAGCAGCCTGCGGGAAACGGTATTCAACGGCCGTTTCGGTGTGGTGGAGGAGCTGAACCGCATGGGGGCAGGAATCGAAGTGGAGAAGGATACGGCCAGAGTTCCGGGAGGGAGGAGACTGTCGGGAAAGCGGGTCAGGGCGTCAGAACTGAGAGGCGGCGCAGCCCTTGTGATCGCCGGCCTGTGCGCGGAGGGAGAAACGCTGGTGGAGAACCGCTCCTATGTGGACAGGGGGTATGAGGATATCTGCCGCGATCTGCGGTTTCTGGGGGCGTGTGTGCAGGATGGATAGACAACCGGAAAAAGGATAAACGGATATGGACAGAAAAACGGCAAAAAAGAAATCGAAGATGGGAACAGGCACACCATCTGCGGTGGCGGGACGGAACCGCTTCCGTGTCGTTTACGGCGCGCGCAGCATGTACGACACGCGGGGGTTATCGGGAAAAAGAAAGGGCGGCCTGGAAAGCCTGCAGCGAAGAAGCTTCAGAAGAAAGCTCATCATTCTGTCGGTCCTTGTCGGAATTGCTGCCGTCCTTGCGACCGCTGCTCTGTTCATTCTGCAGTATTTTCACGTGGAGAATATTTACGTGGAAGGAAATCTGCATTATACAAATGATGAAATCATCGAAATAGTGACGGGAGGACGTTTTGGGGACAATTCCCTTTATCTTTCTTTCAAATACCGGGACAGAGGCATTCAGGACATCCCTTTCATCCAGACCATGGATGTGGAGGTGCTGTCGCCTGATACAATACGGATTGTCGTCTATGAGAAATCCGTGGCAGGCTATGTGGAATATCTGGACAGATATATGTATTTTGACCGGGACGGCATCGTGGTGGAGGCTTCCGAAACCAAAACCGAGGGAATACCGGAAATCACGGGAATCGATTTTAACCAGGTGGTGCTGTATGAGGCGCTTCCTGTGGAAAATCAGGATATTTTCCGGGAAATTCTTTCCATTACCCAAATCCTTTCCAAGTATGGACTCAGCGCGGACAAGATCTATTTTGACGATTCCGGGGAAATGACCCTGTATTTCGGGGATATCAGGGCAAGGCTGGGAAGCGAGGAGAACATGGAAGAAAAGGTGGCGAGGCTGCAGCAGCTTCTGCCCAGCGCGGAGGGGAAAAAGGGCGTGTTCCGGCTGGAAAATTATTCCGGAAGCGGAGAGAATGTTTCCTTTGAACTGGACGATTGAACGTAAGGATATTCTCAGTCAGAAAAGTGAAAAAAGAGGTTGCGTTATCCGGAAAATAATTATATGATATGAATTGTGAAGTTTATTTGAAAAACAGAATAAATGCCGCCTGCGACAGAGTTACCGCGGGCAGCTGAAAAGGAGGAAATACCTTTGCTGGAAATCAAGTCAAACGATGCTGAGTCTGCCGCAAGAATCATCGTGATCGGTGTCGGCGGAGCGGGCAATAATGCTGTGAATAGAATGATCGATGAGAAAATCGACGGTGTGGAATTTATCGGGGTGAATACGGACAAGCAGGCGCTTCAGCTGTGCAAGGCCCCTAAACTGCTTCAGATCGGAGAGAAGCTGACGAAGGGGCTGGGTGCCGGCGCAAAGCCTGAGGTGGGCCAGAAGGCGGCTGAGGAGAGCACGGACGAGATCACCAATGCGCTTTCCGGCGCGGATATGGTGTTCGTAACCTGCGGCATGGGCGGCGGAACAGGAACGGGAGCGGCTCCTGTCATTGCAGGAATCGCGAAAGAAATGGGGATACTGACCGTAGGCGTGGTGACGAAGCCCTTCCGTTTTGAGGCAAGAACCCGGATGACCAATGCGCTCGGAGGCATTGAGCGGCTAAAAAACAGTGTGGACACGCTGATTGTAATACCGAATGATAAGATACTTGAAATTGTTGATCGCAGAACGACCATGCCGGAAGCGCTGAAGAAGGCGGACGAGGTTCTGCAGCAGGGCGTACAGGGAATCACGGACCTGATTAACGTGCCTGCAGTCATCAATCTGGACTTTGCGGATGTGCAGACTGTCATGAAGGATAAGGGAATTGCCCATATCGGCATCGGCCACGGCAAGGGCGACGACAAGGCGTCCGATGCGGTTAAGATGGCCGTGGAGAGCCCGCTTCTTGAAACTACGATTGCCGGAGCGACGGATGTGATCATCAATGTCAGCGGAGATATTTCCATGTATGATGCGGACGATGCGGCAAGCTATGTACAGCAGCTCACCGGTGATGATGTAAATATCATCTTCGGCGCGATGTACGATGACTCCACGCCGGACACCTGTACGATCACGGTGATCGCAACCGGACTGGAGGATAAGGCCGTCAATCAGCCGCAGACGAACAGGATCGGCTCTTCCTTCAGCGTGAAGCCTTCCATCGGCGGCGTGAAGCAGGTTCAGCCGAATGCGGCGGCAAGATCCTACAATCCCGTGCAGGGAGCGGTATCTTCTCAGGCCCGTCCCGTGCAGCAGCCAAGACCGGCGGCACAGCCTCAGCCCACGCAGGGAATGAGCGGAATCCGCAGGCCGGGAAATCTGAGAAGCAACGTGGAGGAAAAGACGCTTAAGATTCCGGATTTCCTTCAGAAAAAATAAGGACAGCAGAGGTTTGACTGAATTTCACAATACATAGCATGGGTTCACAAGAGCGGAGCGGCTTTTCGCTCCGCTTGTTTTATAGAGATTCTGAGTACCGTTTTTAGCGGCGGGTGCATGAATTTTTGATTCATGCCGAAATTAGAATGCCGCCTGCGGCGGCAAGAAAAGAGGTAAGCAGGTATGTACAGAGAGCATACGAGAAAAATTCAGATCGGAGACCGTGTAATTGGCGGCGGAAGCCCGGTTCTGATTCAGTCCATGACGAATACGCGCACGGAGGATGTGGAGGGAACCGTGGCGCAGATCCTCCGGCTGGAGGAGGCGGGCTGCGACATCATCCGCTGTACGGTGCCGAATCAGGAAGCGGCGGAGGCTGTCCGGGAGATCAAGAAGAGGATTCACATCCCGCTGGTGGCAGACATTCATTTTGACTATAAGATGGCGATCGCCGCCATGGAAAACGGCGCGGACAAGATCCGCATCAATCCGGGAAACATCGGCTCCCGTGAAAATGTGGCGGCCGTGGTGAACGTGGCGAAGGAGAGGAATATTCCCATCCGAGTGGGCGTCAACAGCGGCTCACTGGAAAAGGATCTTCTGGAGAAATACGGCGGCGTGACCGCGGAAGGAATTGTGGAGAGCGCGCTGGACAAGGTGAGGATGATCGAGGAGCTTGGATATGAGAATCTGGTGATCAGCATCAAGTCCTCCGATGTGCTCATGTGTGTGAAGGCGCACGAGATCCTGGCGCAGCGGACGGATTACCCGCTTCATGTGGGAATCACCGAGTCCGGCACCCTGTGGAGCGGCAATATCAAATCCTCCGTCGGTCTGGGAATCATCCTGTATGAGGGCATCGGAGATACCATTCGGGTATCCCTGACCGGGGATCCGGTGGAGGAAGTGCGCACGGCGAAGCTGCTTCTGCGCACCCTTGGTTTAAGAAAGGGTGGCATCGAGGTGGTGAGCTGTCCCACCTGCGGCCGGACCAAAATCGACCTGATCGGGCTTGCCAACCAGGTGGAGAAAATGGTGGCAGACATTCCCCTGGACGGTGTGAAGGTGGCGGTCATGGGCTGCGCGGTGAACGGCCCCGGCGAAGCGAAGGAAGCGGATATCGGAATCGCCGGCGGCATCGGAGAGGGCCTTCTGATCAAAAAGGGACAGATCATAAGAAAGGTGCCGGAGAGTGAGCTCTTAAATGTGCTCCGGGAGGAGCTTTTAAACTGGAAGGAATAAGAAATGGCGAAGGCTTTTTTTGAGGTGTTTCCGGGTCTGAAGCTGGAAGGAAAACGAAAGGATCTGTTTGCGCAGACGCAGGTGGAGCGGGTGACCGCGACGCGTGCGAAGGATTTCGTGCGCGTGTATCTGGAGAGCAGCCGTCTGATTCTGAAGGAGGACGTGTTCGCCGTGGAGAAGGAGATTCAGAAACAGCTCTTTCCCGGCGTGAACATCACGGTCCGGCTCTATGAGAGATTTCACCTTTCCTCCCAGTTTAACAGGGAAACCCTTCTTGAGGTCTACCGGGACAGCATCCTTCTGGAACTGTCCCGGTACAGCCATCTTTTATACAATATGTTTAAAAACGCGGAGATCAGCTTCCCGCAGGAGGATCGGATGCACCTTCTGATCGAGGATACGGTGCTTGCCCGTTCCAAATGTGAGGAGCTTGGCCGGATTCTGGAAAAGATTTTCGGAGAGAGGTGCGGCCTTCCGTTGATCGTCTATTTTGATTACAGGGAAGCGAAGGCCGGAAGGTTCCGCGAGGAGGATGAGATCCTCATTTCCCGCCGGGTGGCGGAGATTGCCGCCCGTTACCGGGGAAGCGGCGGGCATCAGCCCGCCTTCGGGGAGGCGGCAGGTGCCGGCGCATCCAATGTCCTGCCGTTTCCGGGAAACGAAAAACGCGCGGAGACTGCGGCGCAGTCAGCTCAGGCAGGCCGGACTTCCGTGGAAGGTATGTCCGCCGCTCCGGGTGGACTGCCGGAAAGTCCCATGGCCGATACTGCCTATGAGGCCTATCTGGCAGGCATGGCGCAGGAAGCTGCGGCTGTCGGTATGGACAGCGGAGCGGAAAGCGGCGCAGCCTTTGGAGGCGGTGCGCAGAATACGGGAGCGTCTTCAGCCGGAGGCGGAAACGCGGGCAGAGAAGGCGTTTCCGGCGGACAGCGCGGTGCGGGGAGCGCGAAGGGGGACTTCACGAAGAGCGGCTTCGGCGAGAGCCGGGAAGGCCGTTTTGCCGGGAAGCGTTCCGGCGGCTTTTCCAGGAGAAGAGGCGGCGGTGACGGCGATTTTTACCGTTCTCCGAAGAGGTCTGACAATCCGGATGTGATCTACGGCAGAGATTTTGAGGACGAAGCCATCCCCATGGAGGAAATCATGGGAGAGATGGGCGAGGTGACGGTGCGCGGCCGCATTCTGAAGCTGGACAAGCGGGAAATCAAGAACGAGCGCACCATCCTGATTTTCGATGTGACGGATTATACGGATACCTTCACCATCAAAATGTTCGCGAAAAACGATCAGGTGGCGGAACTCTGCGAAGGAATCAAGACCGGCGCCTTCGTGAAGCTGAAGGGGATGACCATGATCGACCGGTTTGACGGGGAACTGACCATCGGTTCATTGGTTGGACTGAAAAAGATCAGCGATTTCACCCACAGCCGTCAGGATCACAGCCTCCGCAAGCGGGTGGAGCTGCACTGCCATACCAAGATGAGCGACATGGACGGCGTTTCCGAAGTGAAGGACATCGTGAAGCGCGCCTATCAGTGGGGCCATCCGGCCATCGCCATCACGGACCACGGCGTGGTGCAGGCCTTCCCGGACGCCAATCATCTCATAGACGACCTGTGGAAGGCGGAGAAGAAAAAAAGGCAGGAGGCCGGGGATGAGCACCCGGACCGGAACGATTTCTTCAAGGTGATCTACGGCGTGGAGGCCTATCTGGTGGACGATCTGAAGGAGATCGTCACAAATGGAAAAGGCCAGCCGCTGGACGGGCGCTATGTGGTATTCGATATTGAAACCACGGGCTTTTCCCCTGTGAAAAATAAGATCATTGAGATCGGCGCCGTAAAAGTGGAGGTGGAAAACGGCGAGGGGAAGATCACGGACCGGTTTTCCACCTTTGTGAACCCTCAGGTGCCCATCCCTTTTGAGATCGAAAAGCTCACCGGCATCAACGACGAAATGGTGGCGGGCGCTGCGGCCATTGAGGAGGTGCTGCCGGAATTTCTCGCCTTCTGTGAAGGCTGCGTGCTGGTGGCGCACAACGCGGGTTTTGACACCAGTTTTATTCGGGAGAACGCGGCCAGACAGTCGCTTCCCTTTGACTATACCTATGTAGATACGGTGGGCATTGCAAGAGTCCTGCTTCCCCACCAGGCGAAGCATACCCTGGATGCGGTGGCCAAAACCCTGGGCATTTCTCTGGAAAACCACCACAGGGCGGTGGATGATGCGGAGGCCACGGCGGAGATCTTCGTCCGCTTCAGTAAAATGCTGAAAGAGGATGGAAAGGACACCCTGGAAAAGGTGAACGCGCTGGGGGATTCCAATCCGGATATCGTCAAACGGCTTCCAACCTACCATGCCATCATCCTGGCGAAGAACAACACGGGGCGGGTGAACCTGTACCGGCTGATTTCCGAGTCCCATCTGACCTATTACGCGAAGCGGCCCAGAATTTCCAAAAGCCTTTTACAGAAGTGCAGGGAGGGACTGATCCTGGGAAGCGCCTGCGAGGCGGGAGAGCTGTACCGCGCCCTGCTGGATGAAAAGAGCGAGGCGGATATCGCGCGGATTGTGGATTTCTATGATTATCTGGAGATCCAGCCCACGGGAAACAACGCCTTCATGATCAACGATGAAAAAATCCGTCTGGTCAATTCCATCGAGGATATTCAGGACATCAATCGGAGGATCGTGAAGCTGGGAGAGCAGCACAATAAGCCGGTGGTAGCCACCTGCGACGTACATTTTCTGGATCCTGCGGACGAGGTGTACCGCCGGATTATTATGGCGGGCAAGGGATTTAAGGATTCGGAGGATCAGGCCCCGCTGTACCTGCGCACCACGGAGGAGATGCTGAAGGAATTTGAGTATCTGGGAAGCGATAAGGCTGAAGAGGTGGTGATCACCAACACCAACCTGATCGCGGATCAGATCGAGACCATTTCTCCGGTGCGGCCGGATAAGTGTCCGCCTGTGATTCCGGACAGCGACAAGACGCTGACCGACATCTGCTACAGCAAGGCCCATTCCCTGTATGGGGAAGAGCTGCCGTCCATCGTGGAGGAGCGGCTGCAGAAGGAGCTGCATTCCATCATCACAAACGGCTTCGCCGTGATGTACATCATCGCCCAGAAGCTGGTGTGGAAGTCGGTGGAGGACGGTTATCTGGTGGGCTCCAGAGGCTCGGTCGGTTCCTCCCTGGTGGCCTACATGGCGGGAATTACGGAGGTAAACTCCTTAAGCCCTCACTATTACTGTATGAAATGCCATTACAGCGATTTTGATTCCCCGGAGGTGAAGGCCTATTCGGGCCGGGCGGGCTGCGATATGCCGGACAAATACTGCCCGGTCTGCGGAGAACTGCTGAAAAAGGATGGCTTTGACATTCCCTTTGAAACCTTCCTCGGCTTCAAGGGCGACAAGGAGCCGGATATCGACCTGAACTTCTCCGGCGAATATCAGAGTAAGGCCCATAAATATACGGAGGTGATCTTTGGCGCCGGACAGACCTTCCGAGCCGGAACCATCGCCACGCTGGCGGACAAAACCGCCTTCGGCTACGTGAAAAACTATTATGAGGAGCGCGGCAATAAGAAGCGTACCTGTGAGATTAACCGGATCGTCACGGGCTGTACGGGAATCCGAAGAAGTACCGGACAGCATCCGGGCGG
>CAJFMW010000082.1 GCA_904392525.1 uncultured Eisenbergiella sp. | reverse complement strand
GGGAGCGATCACACCATCGGAAACCTCTCTCTTGATGAGTTTTGCCGTGTCCACATCGCAGACGTCGGACAGGGAAATAAAATCTCCGAAGGAGGACATTCTGTCGGCGCCGCGCGCTCTCGCATAGGCGCAGGCCAGAGGAGAAAGCTCTCCCAGGTCATCCACCCAGTAAATCTTCGCCAGCGTCTCCGGGATGGGAAGGCCCACCGCCGCTCCGGCGGGGGAGACATGTTTAAAGGAGGTTGCCGCCGGAAGTCCCGTAGCTTCCTTCAATTCCTTTACCAGCTGCCATCCGTTTAAGGCGTCCAGGAAATTGATGTAGCCGGGCTTTCCGTTCAGTACGGTAACAGGCAGCTCACTTCCGTCCTCCATGAAGATGCGGGAAGGCTTCTGGTTTGGATTGCATCCGTATTTCAGTTGAATTTCATTCATCGTTTTGTCCTTTCTTTTGAACCGCAGCGGGCAGTCCGCCACAGGCGGCATCCTATTTATTCTTGTTCACAATACGGCTTTCCCATGTGCCGCTCTCAATGTCAATATAGCGCACAAACAGGGAAACCTTATTTTCTTCGTTCAGGCTGTTCCACAGCATCTGCGTAAACGCGTCGATCTCTCCCGAAATCTCCACCGGCTTCGGCTCTCCCTCAAAGCTGGGAAGGGGGTTTCCATCATGCATATAGGTGTGGATGAACCGTCCCGTGCCAGGCGCAGGATTTTCATACGCATAGGTGAAGCGCAGGCAGGAATCCGGGCAGCCGCTGTCGCTCTTTAAGATGGACATGGCGAAATTGAAGCCGCCGTGCTCAATGTGCATGATACCGGAAATACGGGGCGTATAGTTCGGGCCGTCCGGCTCAAATTCCCGGCTCCTTAAGGACTGCTCAAAGGTGAGCTGCTTGTCCATCCCCTCGTAGATGGTGTCGGTCTGGTCGCCGTTGGTGACGATGGTCTTGTTTCCAAGCACGCGCACAGGCGCATAGATAATCAGGCTGGGATCCTCCAGCTTCGCCTCGTCAAAGGCCTGGGTACGGATTCCGTCCCCATCTTCCACAAACACCCTGTTGCGGCTGTTCGCGCTCCTTCCCATGATGAAATAGGCTGCCACAGCCTTCTTTCCATCGGGCGTCCTGCCCAGGACGATTCCTCTGCCCGGATAGGCATTGCTTTTGAGTTCCTCTTCCAGAGATAACAGCTTCATTTCTTCTCCTTCCTGCCGCCGGACGGCGGCATTAAATTAATGAGGAATTGGACGTAAGTCCAATTTCCAGGAGAAAACCGCAGGTTTTCTCCGCCGCGCGCTGCCAAAAAATAAAAAGCCGCCTGGTTACTCACATACGGGTACCCAGGCGGCCGGCTTCCTTCATACATACTCCCTGTGGTGCTCCACCAATCCGCCAGTCGTATGTACTGCTCTGATGGACGAAACCTTACACTGCCGCCCATCTCTGTCTCTAGTATATCCTATCCTCATTTTCATGACAAGCTGTTTTTGCGGAAAACATTTCCGGAAAATATTCCCTGCTCTGGACACCGCCCGCCGGGATTGTTTATAATAAGGGTGAACATCCTTTATTCTGGCTTTTGAGAAAATGCGCATGACCGGACGGACCGGCCCGCGCAGAGGACAAAAATGACCAAAGTACGAAGCTTTTTCAAAGATGAACTTTTTTATGACCTGCTGTTTTTCGCCTTTGCTCTTCTGTGCATGCTGGCGTTCATCTTCATACAGCCTTTTGGCGAAGGGCCGGACGAAATCAACCGGTTCCGGATCGTCTGGTACATCGCACAGAATGGACGGCTTCCCAGAGGGGACGATCCCGCGGTCCTGATTCCGGGCTACGGCGGCTCCTATGCCTTCCAGCCCATGCTGACCTACATTTTGCAGGGATATCTTCTGTGGTTTCTCAGGCTTTTCACCAATCGTTTCGACGTTCTGCTGGTTTCTGCCCGGCTGGTAAACGCCGCCTTCGGGCTTGGTGCCGCCTTTTACGTCAGAAAGCTGTCCAGACTGCTGTTTCCGTACCGGCTGTCCCAGTGGGTCTTTTCCTGTCTTGCTGTTTTCCTGCCTCAGAGCATTTTCATCCATACCTATGTGAATACCGATTCCTGCGCTATCTTTTCCGTCATGATGATGTTTACAGAAGTGCTTCATGGCCTGAAAAACGGTTTTCGGCGTCCGGTCTGCATTCGGCTCGCCGTCGGAATCATTCTGTGCGCGCTTTCCTACTATAATGCCTACGGCGCTGTGCTTGCGGTCATTCTCCTGTTCATTTCCGCTTTCGTGCGCAGAATACCGGCTGGCACCATTCTGCCGGACGGGACCGCTTTTCCCGAAAAACGCCTTCATGTCCACCTGCTTCCCTTCTTGAAAAAGGGGCTTTTCATCAGCGGAATCGTCCTTCTCGGCGCCGGCTGGTGGTTTCTTCGGAACGCCGTTCTCTACCACGGGGATTTTCTCGGCATCTCTGCAAGGAATGCCTGTGTGATGGAAACCTGTCTTCCAGAATATCATCCGCTCCTGCGGACCACCTACCAGACCATGGGCGTCAGTATCTGGTCCATGGTATTCGGCACCGATTTTTTCACCCTGCTCTGCCGCAGCTTCGTAGCCATGTTCGGGCCCATGAATCTGCCTACCCATATTTATATTTATTCTTCCTACTATTGGATCTTCGGCATCTGTCTCACTGCCGCCGTCCTTCCTGTGGGACAGAAGCTGTATCTGACCTGGCAGGACCGGGGGCACCGTCTGTTCACCAATGCCGTAATGGTGCTCACCTGCCTGATTCCCATCTTCCTTTGCGTCATCTATTCCTATACTTGGGACTTCCAGCCACAGGGACGATATCTCATGCCCATGCTTCCGGCCTTCATGTATCTGGTGACGCTGGGCGAAAAAAAAGCCGCATACATACTTCAGGCCCTGTTTGACCGTCTGAAGCTGCGCGCGCTTTCCTCTCGTGTTCCTGCCGTCATGGGAGGCCTTGTAATCCTCTTTACCATCGCGGCCCTGTTCTATTCTGTATTTCTGGTGATGGTGCCATATTATCTGTAGGAAATCCATGCCTGTCTGTTTGAACAGGGAAGGAAAAATTTTTCAAAACTGCAAAGATTAATAATTCCGATCAGAGTCACATACCGACTGTCCGCCTTTGCCTGCCAAAATCCGTCCTCAATACAGAGTCTGTCATTCCAGGCAGCACGTATTGCCAATACGTCTGTCCTGTTTTTCGGCTGCAAAAACTGTACGCTTCCGGCCTCAAAAATTCCTGCATACCCGCCACCCGACTTTTTCAGGATCACCGTGTCTCCCGCTGCCACCTTTCCCCAGGGCGCTATTTTCCTTTGAGAAAAACGGGATTCCATCGTCTTTTTCCCCGCAAGCACCAGACTGAAATATGGCTCTGTCATCACAGCCACATGAAGCCTCCCCATATTCCTCTCTTCCAGCCGTTTAAGCCAGAAGGCCTCATTCTCTTTCTGCAGGGCTTCTGTCAATTTCTGTCGAATCATCTGCTCGTTTTGCAGGATTTCTTTCATTTCAACTCCATTCTGAAACACGGCGCCTGAAGATTCCATCATAGTGTACGCAGCAGGCCGTCACTCCTCTCCCGCCTGCTGAACCTCTCCATTCGGCAGGATTTCTCCTTCTGCCAGGATCGCATCCGCCCGCTCCTGCGTGATATAATCCTGCTGCACCATACATTCCAGGACCGTTTTCTGCCGCTGGGCAGCAAGCTCCGGACTGTTGGTGAGGGAATAGACAGATGGGGCATTGGGGATTCCCGCCAGCAGGGTGCTTTCATAGTCCGTCATCTGGGCCGGCTCCTTCCCGAAATACCCTTCCGCCGCATCATAAACGCAATAGTAACCGCTGCCGAAATAAATGGTGTTCAGATACAGCTCCAGGATCTCGTCCTTGGTATAATCCCGTTCCAGTTCAAAGGCCACGAACAGCTCCGCCACCTTTCTTAAGAACTTTTTCTCCTGGGTAAAATACATATTCTTGGCGAGCTGCTGGGTGATGGTGCTTCCTCCCTCCGCCAGCTCCCCTTCTTTCAGGTTGATGATGACCGCCCGCCCCGTGGAGATCAGATCAAAGCCGCCATGTCTGTAAAAACGGCTGTCCTCCACGGCGATCACCGCATCCTTATAGGTCTGCGGCAGCTCGTCCAGCGTGGTATAATGGGGATTGGCACGGATTTCCGCCACTTTTTCGGTAAGGGACTCTTCGTCCGTCACCTGTTTATATATCTGATATCCCTGCCAGATCAGTCGGCCTCCCACTACGGCGGTGCCAACAACCAGAACCAACAGAGTAAAAAGGATCAGTTTCTTTAAAAAACGCATCTTGTTTCCTCTTCCGCACTTCCTGTATACTGCATATATAGGGAACCTCATAAATGCTTTCTTTACTTGCTGCCGGATTAGTGTAACACAAAGGGGGAGGTTCTATCAAGTGCGGAAGCTATACGGGCAGAAAGGTTTCACAAAATGCTCAAAAAATAATGCCGGAAGATTTCACCCCATCCCCGTTTTCCCGTAAATGGAAAGCCCGTCTTCTTCCTGCAGTAGCATGACCTGCTTCAGCCTGTCTATGGTTTCTTCTGAAGCATATCCGTCTTCCCCGAAGATCCGCTCCATCACTTCCGCCTGTTCCCTCGGAGAGATTTTCAGAGAGGATTCGATCCAGAAGCCCGTCAGCGCCCGGTTGCTGTTATTGGTATTCAGACTTCCCTCCCAGTCAGAGATATCACAGTTTCCATACTGCAGCGCATCCAGTCCCTCCTGCATCCGATCCTTTCCGATATCATCCACCACCTGGCGGAAGTACCAGACGCAGGAAGTACGAAACGCATCTTCAAAACCGATGTCCCGGTTCCATTCCCCATTCCAGAAGTATTCTCCGCTCCATTCCCGGATGGAATTTTCCGGATCAATCACACCATTTTCCAAGGCCAGCAGGGAGGATATGATCTTAAACGTGGAACAGGGAGAACTTCTCGTCTCTGCCAGTTCCGGATTGTATACACAATATTTGTTTTCTTCGGCGTCATACAAAACGGCCGCACCGTTTAGTCCCTGAAAATATTCCGACCAGTCCGTCTCCATGATCTGTGGCTGCCGCTTCTCTTCGAGGCTCTTCTTCGCCCTTTCCGTCAGCCGTTCTGCAGGACCCGAGACGGCGGTTTCCTGCCCTGTCTGCAGTTCTCCGGCGCTTTCCCTGACGGCCATATCTTCCTTTCCGGCTCTCAGGGCTGCGCTTCCCGACTCTATCCCTCTCCCGGACAGGCAGCCGGAAAGAAAGGCCGCGCAGAGAAGGAAGCACAGGGCAGGCTTTATGACGCTTCGCTTTTTTTCCGTTTTTCTCACAATCATGCTCTTATACTCACATTTCCTTTGGCAAAGTCTTCTTTCCTTCCCCTATTCTACCGTACTGATCTGTTTTTTTCTACGGTATTCCATAGGCGTCACACCAAATTTTTCTTTAAAAAGCTTTGTGAAATGCTGGCTCTTCCGATAGCCGGTCAGATACATGATCTCATTCACCTTCAGGCCCGTCTGCTCCAGAAGCTCCGCCGCTTTCTGCATCCGGATATCTGTAATATAGTTGGAAAGATTGATATTCGTTTCCTCTTTAAAGACCTTTGACAGATAGGCCGGATGTAAGTGGACCGCCTCTCCCAGAATATCCAGGGACAGCGGTTTGTCAAAATTCTCATACACATATTTTTTGACATATGTAATTAGTGATTTTCTGTCTCCGCTCTCTTCCCTGCTTTCCTCTTTTTTCTCCTTTTGAACCAGATTATTTCTCAGCAGCCTTTCCAGCGTTTCCTCCATATCCTTTTTCAATACGGGCTTTACCAGATATTCCGATACGCCGTAGCGGAGAGCCTGTTTGGCGTATTCGAACTCTCCGTAGCCTGAAACGATGATGATTTTCGTCTGATATCCTTTTCCCTCAACCAACGCGCACAGGTCCAGGCCTGAAATACGGGGCATCCTGATGTCCGTGATGAAAAGCTCCGGCCTGTATTCTTCGAGAAGGTCCCTGGCAAGGGAACCGCCGCCTGCGGTAAGTACCTGTTCAAATCCGTATGTGTTCCAGTCCACAAGCTTTTTCAGATATTCCAGCATATAATTTTCATCATCAGCGATCAACACCCTCATCTTCCACACTCCTCGGTAAAATGGTAAAGGAAACCGACAGTCCTCCCCATATGCTTTTGCCAAACCGCAGTCCGGCCGATTTATCATAATAGTTTACCAGTCTCTGGTTTACGTTCCACAGGCCAACGCTTCCATTTTCATTCCGTTCCTTCTTATTGAGGCTCTGAAGAAGCCGATGCGTTTCTTCTTCCGTTAAGCCGTTTCCGTCATCTGAAATCTCAAACCGGATGGAAGAATCCGGAAGCCTGTATATTTTCACATAAATGTATTTCGCGTTTTCCCTCTCCTCAATGGCATGTTCGACCGCGTTTTCAATAATGGGCTGTAAAATCAGGGGAATGATCGAAACGTGTTCAAGCTCTTCCGGCATGCTGATATGATATTCCATGCTTTTCCGCATTGCCATAATGGAAAGATATGCCTTCGCGTACAGAACCTCTTCGCCTATCGTGGTGACCGATCTGTTTCTGGTGCAGTATCTGTAATAGCTTGCAAGATGCATCGCCATTTCTGTCACCGCCTGCGGCCTGTCTGCGACTGTCACGACATAAGAAAGACTGTTATAAAGAAAATGAGGATTAATCTGAAGCTGAAGCTGCCTCAGCTCCGCCTGGTTTCTCAGCTGCTGCTCTTTCAGTGTAGATTCAACCAGCTCTCCAATCCTTCGTGCCATTTCATTAAATCGCTCAAATACATAAGAAAATTCATTGTCCGGAAGATCTGTGATTCGTGCGCTAAAATCTCCGTTTTCTACCTGTTTCAGCTTCTCCGTAAGGATTCTAAGCTGCAGCAGAATATTTTTGTAATACAGAACCATAAAAATGAATCCCACCGCAAGAATCACTCCCAGCATCCTTGCCATAATCCCCATGATATTCCGAACCGGCTTCATCATCTCCCTGATCGGATAATAGGCTACCAGTTCCAGTCCGTTCTGTGCTATGCCAAGCTTGATGATTTGATATCTGTCTCTGCCGACAGATATCTCAAATTCCGTTTTTTCATTTCGGGCTGCAAGCTGATCTAATAACGCTCTTTCTTCCTCATTAACGGAAAACAGACTCGTCTTATCCGGCAGTAACATCAGAATTCCTCCTGTTCCAATTCCGGATGCCATTGTTTTTATTTTATAAAGAAAATCCTGATCCATTCTGATAAAAAGATAGGGTTCCTCTTCATTTATGAGCCAGTCTGCGGAATATCTCTTGACAAAATAAATATCTCTCCCACAGGAAATCCATCTGTTGTCAGCTGCCATCTCCGGAAGCGAAGGGTCTACCTCCGTTTTGTTCAGCGTAGTTATAATATCTCCTGTTTCCGGCCAGCAGAGAATGAATTCTGCCATTCCCACATTACTTTTCTGACGTCTGTTCAAATATTCCTTGATGTTTTTCACGCCCATCACGTATTCATAAGGATCATATTCTTCCATAACCATAAGCTGAAGTTCTCTGAAGTCATTGCTGTTCAGAATACCATCCGCTTCTATTTCTATCTCGTTACTTTTCTGCTCCAGCAGGCTTTCCGCATAGTCCATCTGAATCCGCGCCACCCGCATGAGGGAGGTCTGAAGGCTGGCGGCGCTGTAATGATACAGGAGCAGGAAGCTCACTATGATTATAATAAAAAAGAAAACGAAAATCATATAGATGGATTTTATTTTTTTCATGGCTATCCTCATTCCGGAGCGTCAGTGACACATTGGATTTCCTCCGGCTCCCTCTTTCACGCACGGCAGGGACTGCCGCTTCTGCGGCAGTCCCTCAGACATGCTTTTCTATCTGCGTCGATCGTTATTTTACGGTCTCATACCAGGCGTTTACCTCTTCGGTGATCTGATCCCCGCCCTGCGCCTTCCATTCTTCCACAAACGTATCAAAAGCTTCAATGGGTTCGTTTCCATAGATGATATTGGTATAGGTCTGCTTCTCCATGGTCTGAAGCTGCTCCCAGTTCTTCTTCATGGTTTCCGTGGGTTCCCCATTGAACAGATTGGAAATCAGCTCGTCTCTGTGTTCTCCCGCAATCACATAGCCTTCCGCCGTATCAGGGGCCTGTTCAAACGTAGCGGCTGCCCTGATCTGAGCGCTGCTCTCCGCAGTCTTTCCTTCTTTGATATCCAGATAAGGCTGCATGGTATCAATCGCGGGCGAATTCTTCAAAACTGTTGATTTTCCGGGCATGAAGGGATCCGTTACCGGCGGATCAAACAGGGTGGAATCGAACACTACTTCTCCGTCCACGATATCATAATCATACCCTTCCAGATAGCCATACTGGAAATCTCCCGTGCCGAACGCTCCGTCATAGAGCCAGTCGTAGTAGACGAAGAAGGCTTCCATGTTATTGAAGTCACTGCTGAACATCAGCCAGCCGTCGTTCACCTGCGCAGTCTGGTATGTAGGGTCTCCATTGTCCTGAAGAATATTGGGATAAGCCTTAATGACCGCATCCGGTGCAACCGTCGTCACGTCTCTGACCGAATCAATGGCCCAGGGCCTTCCGATGAAGATGCCCGCCTTGCCTTCCGTAAACTGCATCATCGCATCCCAAGCGCCTGTGGCGGCAGCCTCCTGGAACATCCAGCCGTTTGCATGCCACTGTGCCATTCTCTCCAGAGTCTTTCTGTTTCCTTCCTGAATGGAACCATACACCAGCTGACCATTCTCATCCTCCTGCCAGGTGCCCGGCAGATATTTTCCGGCGTAAGCGGAGAACAGAGGAACCGGATCAGCCACCCATCCTGTATTATAAATGCTGTCGCCCGCATAAGTAAAGCCATAGGTATCGTCCTGACCGTTTCCGTCCGGATCGTCTTCCGTAAACGCCCGGATCACTTCCTCAAATTCGTCCATGTTGGTGGGAGCCGAAAGGCCGAGATTGTCCAGCCAGTCCTGCCGAATCACCATCACCTGTCCTTCTGTCAGACAGGGAGCACAGGCAATGCCGTAAGTTTTCCCGTCCTTTGTGACCGGATAGAAGGTTTCCGGATACTGGTCATAAATTTCCTTCAGTCTGTCCGGCATATAATTTTCAATGTCTTCATCGATCGCCTTCACCTGACCGGATTCAATCATATCGGCGATCATCTGCGTGCCGTATACCGGAAATACGTCGGGAAGCTCTTCGGAACCCGTGAGAGCCAGCCTCAGCTTGGTGTCATAGTTGGATGCATCGCCGCCCAGCAGCGTGGTTTCCATTTTGATCCCGAGCTTTTCCACTGCCAGATCCACCATGGGGTTTTTGTTGATATCTTCACTGTCTCCATATCTTCCGGTATTTTCATCCAGCTGCTTGGCAATGGTGATCGTAATCTGCGGATCGTACTTTCCTTCTGCATTTCTGGTTCCCGCCGTTTCCACAGCGCCTCCCTGACCACCGCAGCCTGCAATGAGCATCGCCGCCGCAAGTGCCAGGGCAGTTGCTTTTCCTGCTTTTTTCATTTCCTCTTTCCTCCTTCATAATAGAATAAGATCCAGCTTTATTCCTTTACCGCTCCCATCACGATTCCCTTCACAAAATACTTCTGCAGGAAAGGATAAACCAGAAGGATCGGTAACGCTCCGATGAATACCTGAGCCGCTTTTATGGTGCGCTCCGACATGGCCGCGGCCGAGGTGGGATCCAGGGAAAGATCCTGCTGGTTCCCCTGAACCACGATGACCTGCAGAAACGAAGCCAACGGATAGTTCTTGGTGTCCGACATATACAAAATTCCGGTAAACCATTCGTTCCAGTTCCCCACCATGATGAAAAGAGCCACCGTGGCAAGTCCGGCCTTTGACAAAGGCAGATAGATTTTCCGGAGCACCGTGAAAAAGCTTGCCCCGTCAATCAGCGCCGCCTCCTCCAGGGATTTGGGAATGGACCTGAAAAAATTCATGATCAGAATCAGGTTATAGCAGCTGAAGGCTCCCGGCAGAACATAGACCAGAAAATTATTCTTCAGCCCCAGAGCCGAGTTGACCAGGTATGTGGGGATCAGCCCTCCGCCGAACAGCATGGTGAATACGAAGAACCACATGAGCTGCGTCCTTCCCCTGAAATCCTTGGACAAGGCATATCCCGCCGTCGTGATGAGAAACATGCTGAGTACGGTTCCAAGCCCCGTTCTCAGAAACGAGATCACAAGGGAGCGTATGAAGTTATTATTCTGAAAGGTCTTTTCATAGGCGAGCAATGTAAAGTCAATGGGCCAGAACGTTACCGCCCCGCTGTTGGCAGCGCTTTTTCCGCTCAGTGAAATGGCAAACAGATTGACGAGCGGAAGCAGACACAGAAGAGCCATGGTGATCAGAAACGTTGTGTTGCAGATCACAAATATTTTTCTGCTGACCGATGTACGGCGCATCTTTTCTCTCCTCCTCTCATCAGAAAATCCGGTATCCTGCGAATTTATACGCCAGCTTGTAGGCAACGGCTGTAAGCAGAAGCCCAATGCCGGACTTGAAAAGTCCCACCGCGGTTCCGAAGCTGTACTGTCCATTCACAAGCGACTGCCGGTACACATAAGTGTCAATTATGTCTCCCGTACTGTAGGTAAGCGGAGAGTACAGATTGAAAATCTGATCAAATCCCGCATTGAGCACATTTCCCAGACTGAGCGTGGCCATGACAATGATCATCGGCATGATTCCGGGCAGCGTTATGTAAAGCGTCTGCTGCCACTTATTCGCGCCGTCCATTTCCGCCGCCTCGTAAAGGTTCTGGTCGATGTTGGATATGGCCGCAAGGTATACGATCATTCCGAATCCAAAGCCCTTCCACAGATCCGACAAAATCACGAGCTGACGGAACATCCCGGCTTCTCCCAGGAAAAAGATGGGTTCCATTCCCAACGCCTTCAGACAGGCGTTCACGATTCCGTCCATACCAAGAATGTCCCTCAGCATGCCTGCCACCGTAACCCAGGAAAGAAAGTGCGGCAGATAAACCAACGTCTGAATACATTTTTTCAGTCCAAGCTGCTTTACCTCGTTCAGAAGCAGCGCCATGATCACAGGTACCACCAGCCCCAGAACAATTTTGCTCACGGATATGATCAGCGTGTTGATGATTGCCTGGTAGGATTCCTTAAATTCAAAGATCTGCCGGAAGTTTTCCAGCCCTACGAATTCCGAACCGAAGATTCCAAGCCATGGCTTATAGTTCTGAAAAGCCATCACCAGACCTCCCATCGGAATGTAGCAGAAGATGATTGCAAAGATCACCGACGGCAGCACCAGCAGGTACAGAGGCCAGTTATGCTGGAATTCTTTTCTCCAGTCCACGCGGGCTGTCCGCGCCGCGCGCTTTGTTCGCTCCCTGTTTTTTTCTGTTTTCACTCTCCGTTCACCTCATTTCTTTATAAAAAGATTATAAATGATTGAATCCCCATAACAAATGCCTCGTTTTTAAGATTATGTCCCCATTTTTAAGATTATAGGGGTACCCTTACTGGCCATGCGGTGACCAGCAGCAGTTGCCGTTCATCCGCAAAACCAGACAATTGCCGGCTTGCATGCTCCGGCTCCCCATGCTAATATTAGGGGGATTAAAATGGAAAGGAGTTTTCTCATGGAACGGAACCTGAAGAAGGAACCTCAAATGAAGCTTCTGCTCACCAGACACGGAGAAACGGACTGGAATCTGCAGCGGCGGATCCAGGGAAGTACGGACACGGACCTGAATGAAACTGGCCGCCGACAGGCCATGCAGCTTGCGGAAAGCCTGCTTCTTTCAGAAGACCGGCCTGACATCGTGTATACCAGCGGCCTGAAACGGGCGCTGGAAACAGCGGAAATTGCTGCAAAACGGCTTCAGATCCCCTGTCTCATTCATCCGGGGCTGGAGGAAATCGGCTTCGGACTCTGGGAGGGGCTCACCTGGGAACAGGTGGAAGATAAATATCCGGAGCTTTATCAGATCTGGCACACGGACCGGAGATACGGACATCCGCCGGAAGGCGAATCCTATCAGGATCTTCTGAACCGGGTGGTTCCCGCCCTGCAGGACATCATCCAAAAAGAAGGCGGCAGCAGCGCTGACCGCAGGATTCTGATCGTCACCCACAGCGCCGTCATCATGTCCCTGCTCTCCCATCTGAACCGCACGCCCTTT
>CAJFMW010000081.1 GCA_904392525.1 uncultured Eisenbergiella sp. | reverse complement strand
CGTTTCTCATGGCTGTACCTCCTGAAATGAAAATGCTCTAAGTGACTGCTTCACTAACCATGACAAAAACCATGATTAAGAAGTCACTTAGAGCATACACCTCCCCTTCAATGACGGATCATAATCAGCCTTCCTCTATGATCTGAATCTCAAGATAGTCAAAGTCCACCTCTTCCACAAAGCTGTCCTGCAAAAAACGCGTCTTCCGGTGGCGCTTAAAATCGCTGATATGAATCGGCGATTCCTACTTTCGCCCTGCCGGGCGAATGCGGCACGATAGAATTGTGCCGGATTGTACTGTGCGCACTCATTATAGCATAGGAGGGGCGTGGTGTAAATTACATTCCGCTCCTATGTCCGATGAGAGAAACCGTGCTGATGCCAGGCGGAGAAAGAAAAGGGCTTTGTATTTTCTGTCTCTTTTATGGTAAGATGAGATAAAACGGAGGGGTGCGTTCATGAAGAAATTTTTGGGCAAGGCGATTTTGCGGATTGCGCTGACCGGTTATATGGGGCTGCTTTTCCTGCTTCTTTTCGCGAATATCAATATGCTCCGCAACAACAGGCAGGATACCCGGAACGGGATTATGGAATCGCTTGAAAGCGCGGTGGAGCGGATAGCGGTGAACCTGAATACGGTGAATAATATCCTGTACAGCGTCTATATGGATAATGATGATTTCGGGCTGCTTGCCGGGGGAGGTACGGAAGCGGAGGAGTATTCCGCCGCCTATGAGCTGAACAATACGCTTTGGATGCAGCAGACGGCGAACAGTTGTCTGGACGGCTATTATATTATATACGGCAGGGATGCCTCCGCTCTGTACAAAATAAATCCGGAGGTTATACCGGAAGAGGACAGGGAAACGCTGAAGCAGGTCATAAGGAATGATGAAGGGACGGGGCAGATTACATACAGGTTTAATCTCTGCCTGGAGAGCGGGAACTGCTATACTGTGATCCTGTACCGGGAAGGGCAGGTTATGATAGCGGGGGTATGCTGCCTTTCGGATGATCTGCGGGAAGCTGTATCGGGGAAGAAGGGAGATGCGGTCATCTGGCTTCCAGAGGATGAAAGTGGGAACAACCGAGAGGTGGAGAGGCGTCTGAAGCTGCGGGAAGTCACGGGAAGCGGCGGGGACAGTTTTATCCGGTTCGCGGATGGAAAAACCATATATGGCCGGGAGGGAAGCAGTAATATCTGGATGATTTTCTGCGAGGAAGGGGCCATATGGTCGTATTTTACAATATCACAGATTATTACGTTTGCCATAACGCTGATTTCGGCAGCGGCGGCCGTGGTGCTGTACCGTTACCTGAGACGCGGTATCGTAAAACCGATCTATCAGTTCGTTAATGTCATGGAGAAGATACAGGCTCATTCTCAGGATGCGATCCCCGATATGAATATGAAATTCTATGAACTGGATCTGATGAACGTGACGCTGAAAAATATGGTAGAGGAGATCAGGAACCAGAGAATACAGTATTATGAAGAAAGGCTCAACCGTCAGGAGGCGGAGCTTAAATTTCTGCTGCTGCAGTTGAAACCGCATTTTTTCCTGAACTGTCTGAAGACCATGAACGCGATGTGTGTGGATGCCGGAATGGTCGAAATGCAGGAGTTTATTTTAAAAACGGCGGAGCATCTCCGCTATTTTCTCCAGATAGACAGGAAAACCATCCGGCTGGGAAGCGAGCTGGATTTTGTCAGGAACTATGTGGAGCTTCAGAACATGCTCACAAGCCGGAAAACAGAATGTGAAATCCTCATGGAAGAGGAGCTGGAGGAATGGATCGTTCCGGTACTCTGCATTCAGACGTTCGTAGAAAACAGCATTAAGCATGTGGATCCGGATTACTGTGTTTCCGGTCTGTCGATCCGTATTTCCATAAACAGCCTTATGACCGAATGGGGAGAGGTCCTGGATATCATGGTCAGCGATTCCGGACAGGGATATCCGCAGGAACTTCTGACGGCATTGAACGAAAGGTACAGCTATGAGGGAAACAGTGTCGGAATCAACAATATCAAGCGCAGGTGCGATCTTTTATATGGAGAGCGGGCGGAATACAGCTTCTATAATCTGGACGGCGCAGTGAGCGAGCTGCTTTTGCCTCCGGAGACATCGGAAAGCAGGGAGGAGGAGACATGAACGTATTGCTGGTGGACGACCAGAGGGCAATTGTGGAAAGCATAAAAAAGGGGATCGGTTGGGAAAAACTTGGGATTGAAGAGGTTTATACGGCGTGCAGCGCGGCCAAGGCGAAGCTGTTCCTGGTGAACGCGTCCATCGATATCATGCTGCTGGATATAGAAATGCCGGGAGAGGACGGCCTGTCCCTGTTTCAGTGGGTGAAGGAGAAGGGAATGAATGTCTGCTGCATTTTTCTGACATCCCACGCGGATTTCGAGTATGCGAGAAGGGCCATTGGCCTGGGAGGCTTTGATTATATCCTGCAGCCGGCAAGATACCAGGATGTGGAAAAGGTCCTTGAGAGGGCATGCCGCAGCGTTTCAGAAAACAGGCGGATCGAGCAGATGTACAAAACGCAGAAGGAACTGGTGCAGCAGAGGGATATCTGGCTTGCCGCGATTATCGGGCAGGTAAATCAGCGGGATTTCCAGGAAGCGGAAAGGACGCTGGACAAGCTGACGGAGCTGCTTCGCATGGAACGGGAAAAAACGTGGCTCTATTCCGCGCAGTTTGTACCGGGGACGTGCGGCGGATACGAAAGCTGGACAAACGAACTGAGATCTTTTTTCCATCATAATCTTCTCGAGGAAATTTATGCGGAAGCCACTGTCTGCGTCGCGCCGGGGAACGGATTGACGCAGAATCTCCTGCTCCTGGCATGTAAGGACGGTATGGATGATAAAAAATGGGAAGAGGGCCTGAAGATTTACTGCCGGTTTATTGACGGCTTTTTGAAAACGGACTGCCATGTATACGCTGCAAAGGGTATGGCCCTGAACGGGCTGGCCGGAAGACCGGATATCTTTGCGCCGTATCTGCAGCCGGAAAAAGCCGGAGAGTCCTGCCTTTCAGGGATCATATGGGAAGAAGAGGAGCAGGAAAGCGCGGAAGACGAAAATGACAGGAGAATGGAAATGGTGATCGATTATATACGCACGCATCTTTACAAAAACATTTCCAGGTCTGAAGCCGCGCAGATGGCATGTCTGAGCGAAGAATATTTTTCGAGGGTATTCAAAAGCTATACGGGATGGACCTTTAAGGATTTCGTCCTCAAGGAAAAGATGAAGCTGGCGGGACAACTGCTGTCCAACAGCGTCCTGCCGGTGGGAGTGATCGCCTCCAAGCTGGGTTTTGACAATTTTTCCCATTTTTCCCAGGTGTTCAAAAAGATATCCGGCTGCACTCCGCAGGAATACCGGAAGAGGCATAAAGACGAATGATGTCATAAATCTGACAATTCTGGCACAAAATTGATAATTATTTTTTCAGGACAGCCGTTTCCTCACGAAACTGACAATGGAATCCCATTTTTTCGGTAGAGGGCGGCTGATTCTTTTTATAGAATACAGATATCAAATATCAAGGGAGGTCGCCTTTATGAGAAAAAAATTTGGCAGATGGATAGCCGCGTTATCGGTGGCGGCAGTATTGGCAACGGCTGCGGGATGCTCGGGCGGAGGCCAGGAAAGCGCGCAGGCCCAGCAGAACGGGGACGGGCAGGCTTCTGCGGAGGACATGCCTGTAGTAAATTTCTGCACGCCCAATGTTTATGACATCTCGGAGATTGAAATGGTGGAGGACGCGATTAACGAACTTGCCGGAGAGAGGTACGGGCTCCAGATCAAGCTGACCTTTGCCCCGCTGGGCAACTGGTCGCAGCAGTCCAATATGCTGCTTTCAGGGGATGAGGCGGATATTATCGTGCTGTACGGGACGCCGCTTCTGTCCTATGTGAAGAATGGACAGCTTCTCGCCTTAAACGACTATTATGAGAACGCGAGCGAGGAATTTAAGAGCGCGGCCGCAAAGGTTGTTACCGATGAGGATTTGAAATGCGCCACTATCAACGGAAATCTCTACGCCATGGTGAACAGCGGCGGTGACTATATTTTCCTGGATATCGATGAGGATATCGCGAGGGAATTCGGAATTGAGCCCGGTCAGAGAATGAGCCTTGAGGAGATGGACGCATTTCTGGAAAAAGCGCATGAAGCTTATCCGGAGCGCTATACGCTCGTTCCCCAGGGGAATACCAGAATGGTGAACGGCGAATTTGCCTGGGACGGCCTGGGCGACAGCGAGTACGTAGGGGTCACCTCAAGCTATGCTGATTCCGATAACCTCGTTGTGGAAAACCTGTTTGAATTACAGGAATTTATAGATTTCGTCACCTTATCCCGCTCCTGGTATGAAAAGGGATACATGATGGCAGACTGCCTGAGCAATACGGAGATGGGAAGCAGCATGATCCAGAATGACAGGGCTGTATGCAGTTTTAATAACGGCTTTGCGAACAATTTCAATAAGGACGGAATGATCAGGGTGATCGTGGGAGAAGGAAAGGCCGATACGGATTCCTGTTCGGGCCTCTGCTGGGCGATTAACGCAAACTCAAAACATCCTGACGCGGCATGGAAAATGATGGAAGTGCTGTTCTATGATGAAGATGTGGTAAGGCTTCTGGTGAATGGGATTGAAGGAGAGCATTATGTTCTGAATGAGGATGGAACGGCGTCCTATCCGGAGGGGGAGGATTACAACAACTGCGGATGGGGAGCGATGACAGAGAGCTTCCTGTTCCCGAATAAAACGCTTTCCTATCCCCGCCAGGAGGACGGCGCGGATTATTATGAGAATCTATATGAATTCACATCCTCCTGCTATCGGACTCCGGCTTTTGGATTCTTCTTTGATTCCAGCAATGTGACGGATGAATACAGCGCCTGCTGCAATGTCATGAGCAAGTATTACGACGCGCTCATGCTGGGGGCGGTGGATCCGGACGAGATTCTCCCGCAGGCGACGGAAGAACTGAAGGCGGCGGGACTCGATAAGGTGATCGCGGAAAAACAGTCGCAGCTTGACGCATGGCTGGCGCAACAGTAAATACAGTATGCGGAAAGGGCCGTTCTGTTCGCGGAGACAGGGCGGCCCCTTTGGAAAAGGAGGAGATATGGCTGTTAAGTCAGGCTTTACGAGGAGAAACCCGTTTAAGCATAAAAATACAATAGCCCTGTTCACCATGATGATACCGGGGCTGTGTTATCTGATTATCAATAATTACATACCCATGGCAGGCCTTCTGATCGCCTTTAAGCGTTACGATTTTGGCAAAGGGATATTTGGAAGCGAATGGTGCGGACTCAGTAATTTCACCTATCTTTTCAGGACCAGGGACGCGGTCAATATCATCAGGAACACGCTTCTTTACAATCTGGCGTTCATTGTCCTGGGGAACATACTCGCTGTGACGGTTGCCGTCATGCTGAATTTCCTGAAGGGAAAGCTGAGTAAGAAGATATATCAGACGCTGATCCTTGTTCCCTATCTGGTTTCAATGGTCATTGTCTCCTATATCGTATATGGTTTCCTGAGTACGGAATCAGGCTTCCTGAACAAGCTGATTCAGTCCTTCGGCGGAGAGGCCATAAACTGGTACACACAGGGAAAATACTGGCCGTTTATCCTCATATTCGTTTATCTGTGGAAAAGCTTCGGCTATAACAGCATCCTGTATTACGCGACGGTCATCGGGATCGACTCCGCGCTCTATGAAGCCGCCGCCATCGACGGCGCGGGAAAATGGAAGCAGGTGTGGAATGTTACGCTCCCAGGGCTGAAGGCTACGATCACGACCATGGTGCTGCTGGCCGTCGGCAGGATGTTTTTCTCGGATTTTGGACTGTTTTATCAGGTTCCCATGCATTCCGGCCTGATCGCGGATGTTACGGACACGATCGATGTTTACGTGTACAAGGGCCTGCTGCAGCTGAATGATATCGGAAGATCTTCCGCTGCCGGATTTTTACAGTCGGTTCTTGGTTTTGTACTGATTCTCACAGTGAATTTCATTGTGCGCCGCGTTGACAGAGACAATGCCCTGTTCTGAATCTGAAGCCAATGGAAACGGGATTGTCAAGAAGCGGGGTGTCACGGGATGACCGGATAAGGAGAGTGTTATGGTATCGCATGATAAAATACAGCAGACGGTTCTGCATTTGATTTATATTTTTCTGTGTGTGCTGGCGATTGCGCCGTTTGTGCTGCTGATCTCATCCTCCCTGACGGATGAGGCCACGCTGATGCAGACCGGATATAATTTTTTTCCGAAAAAATTCAGCCTTTACGCATATCAGTATCTGTTTAAGAGCAGCAGCAAAATCATCAGGGGCATTGGGATTACCGTGTTCGTTACCCTTCTGGGAACGGTTCTGTCAGTCCTGCTGACGATTCTGTTCGCTTATCCCCTGTCTAGGAAAGAGCTTCCGGGAAGGTATTTTTTCAGCTTCGTGGTATTCTTTACCATGCTGTTTAACGGAGGCCTGGTTCCGACCTACATGATGTATACGCAGTTTTTCCATATTAAAAATACGATCTGGGCACTGATTGTCCCAAGTCTTCTGATGAATGCCTTTTACGTAATCATGATGAGATCCTTTTTTTCCAACAGCATCCCGGACGCGCTGGTGGAAGCGGCCCGTATTGACGGGGCGGGAGAATACAGGATTCTCGCGCAGGTCGTTCTGCCGCTGTCGAAGCCGATGGTGGCCACGGTTTCTCTGATGGTCGGACTGAATTACTGGAACGACTGGACAAACAGCATGTACTATATTACGGATGAAAAGCTGTACAGCCTGCAGGCGATCCTGAACAACATCATCAACAGCATCACATTCCTGCAGGAATCGACGCAGAGCAATGCGGCCGGGCTTGCGGCCTCCATGCCGAGCACCGGCATAAGGATGGCGATTGCCGTTGTGGGGATTCTGCCCATTTTGTGTATCTATCCGTTTTTCCAGAAATATTTTGTACAGGGAATTGTGGTCGGAGGTGTCAAAGGATGAATCAGGAAAGAAGAATCTGTCTGGACAGAGAATGGTTCTTCAGGACGGAACCGTATAAGTATTTTGAAGCGCTCAGGAGGAGCGCGGAGGGAAGAACTGTCGATCTTCCGCATGATTACATGGTGGAAAACGGGGTGGATCCATCCGCCCCGGCAGCAGCCGCCATGGGGTACTACAACGCGTCTGCAGCCAGTTATACGAAACAGCTTTTTATCCCGGAGGAATGGAGCGGGGAGAAGCTGCTGCTCTGCTTTGACGGGGCGATGATGAACGCCACGGTTGAGGTGAACGGAAGCTTTGTATGCCTGCAGCATTATGGGTATGTGCCTTTTGAGGCGGATATTACCCCATATGTTGTCCTGGGAGCGGAGAACCGCATTACGGTTACAACGAATCCGGGGATGCAGCCGAATTCAAGATGGTATACCGGAGCGGGGCTTTACAGGTCGGTCAGCCTTCTTCGCTTGCCCGCCCTGCATATCCTTCCGTATGGGATTTACGCGTACACGAAACGCCTGGACACGAATGCGGAAGGAACGGCGTATCTGGAAATATGCGTGACGATGGAAAATGATCTGCCGGAGGGACGCCTGGTTGAAGTGGAGGCGGAGCTGATTCCGGAAACCTTTGAAGGGGCGAAGCTGACGCGCAGGACGACGGTTTTCGTTGAGGCGGGCGGACGGATAACGGCGCGTGTCCCCATGACGGTAAAGGATCCTGAGCTGTGGAGCGACAGCCATCCTGAGCTTTACCGGGTTCAGGCGCGGATAAGGGAACAGGGCGTTTTCAGGACGACATTGATTCCAGCCGGGGAAGCGGCGGTAACGGATCAGGATTCGGTCCTGTTCGGAATCAGGACGGTCAGCGCAGACGCCCTGCACGGTCTCAGGATCAACGGACATACCGTTAAGCTGAGGGGCGGATGCCTACATCACGATAATGGGATCCTAGGAGCGGTATCGCTGTATGACAGCGAATACCGGAAACTGAAGATTCTGAAGGACGGAGGCTTTAACGCGGTCCGGACCGCTCATAATCCGCCGTCCGCCGTGTTTCTGGAGGCCTGTGACAGATTGGGGCTTTATGTGATCGACGAGGCCTTCGACGCCTGGAGGATGGATAAAAAGCCCGGCGATTACAGCCAGTATTTTGATCAATGCTGGAAAGAGGATCTGCGGGCATTTATTGAACGGGACCGCTGCCATCCGTCGGTCATCCTGTGGTCCACGGGAAATGAGATCCCGGAAAGAGGGGGCCTCGGGAACGGTTATTCGCTTTCCCATGAACTTGCGGAATACGTGCGCAGTCTGGATGCGACAAGGCCGGTAACGAACGGCATGTGTTCCTATTGGAACGGACTGGACGACAGGACGCAGACGGAGATTGCGGCAAGGCTGAACAGCGGGGAAAGCTATCAGAATGCGCAGCTGGAAACGGCGGAATTTTTTGAGGAAAGGTCGGAGGCGTTTCTCGAATCGCTGGATGTAGTTGGCTATAATTATCTGGAAAGCTACTACGAAAGGACCGCAGAGAGGTATCCTGAAAGAGTGATTGTCGGGACGGAAAGCCTGCCTGCGGAGATGGACAGGATTTGGGAGCTGGTAGAGCGGCTGCCATACGTGATCGGGGATTTTACCTGGACCTGTTATGATTATATCGGGGAAGCGGGAATCGGGAAATCCATGTTTGTACCCGCGGATTCCGGGAATCGGGAAGAGACGCCTCAGGCGCTTGCGTCTGAACTGTCACAGTATCCCTGGAGGCTTGCAAACGACGCGGATTATGATATTACCGGAAGGATGACTCCGCAGGGAGCATATCGCAGGGTGGTATGGGGGAGCGGGGATACCTTCGTGTACGCGCAGGATCCCGCTCGCTTCGGACACAGGGAAATCATCAGCAGATGGGGATGGCCGGAGCTTTATTCCTGCTGGAACTGGGCTGGCCGGGAAGGGAAAGACATCCGCGTGGTCGTCTATTCGGCGGCGGAAGAAGTCAGGCTCTGTCTAAACGGCGTTCTGGTGGGGCAGAAGGCGGCCGGGAAGGGAAACAGGTATACGGCCGTTTTCGACATTACATATGAAAAAGGGACGCTGGAGGCGGTCAGCCTTGAAGCGGGAAGAGAGGTTTCGCGGGCCGTGCTGTCTTCTACGGGAGAGCCCGCTGCCCTCCGGCTGACGGCGGAGGAAGAGAAAATAAAGGCGGACGGGAAGAGCCTTTCCCATATCCGGGTACATGTGGTAGACGCGCAGGGAAGGACGATCCCGGACGCTTCCTGCCCGATTATGGTGGAGGTGAGCGGCGCGGCCCGGCTTCAGGGATTTGGCTCTGCGGCTCCTGTGACGGAGGAGAATTACCGGTCGGGTGAATTTACAAGCTGTCACGGAACCGCGCTTGCCGTGATACGGGCCGGATATGAACCGGGCGAAGCCATAGTCAGGGCCCGGTCCTGCGGGCTCAGGGAAGCGGTTCTGACTGTAACCGTCGGAGCGTAAGGGAAGAATCCCTGTGGCGCTTCCGGCATGGAGGGAAAGATGAAGAAATATTATGCTTTGACAAGCGCAGCGGTTACGGAGAGGGAAGGGAAGAACCAGGCGCTGTTGCGGGAAATGATTCCGGAATGTATGGTGCTTCTGGAAAACGACGGCGTTCTGCCGCTGGATGTGGGAAAAAACAGGAAACTGGCCCTGTATGGAAATGGGGCGAGGAATACGGTAAAGGGCGGAACCGGCTCCGGGGATGTGAACGCAAGGGAAACGGTCGGCGTGGAAGCGGGTCTGCGGGCCGCAGGATTTGATATCGTGTCGGCCGAATGGCTGGATGATTATGAAAAAACCTGCCTGCGGGCTAGGAATGAGTATCTGAAAGCGGTAAGGGAGGAATCGGAGGAGAGAGGGATTCCGACAAGCATGATTATGTTCGAAAAAACCTATGCCGATCCCGAACTGCCGCCTTTCCCGGAAGCCGACAGGAAGAAAACGGATACGGCCATATTCGTGCTGGCAAGGAATTCCGGCGAAGGGAAGGACAGAAGCTGCACGGAAGGGGATTATCTGCTGAGCGAAAATGAAAAGGAAAGAATTCGGTACCTGGCGGAGCAATACCCGCGCTTCATTGTGCTGCTGAATATCGGCGGAGCGATAGATATGAGATTCCTGAAATCCGTCCCCGGCATCGGGGCTATCCTGCTGATCGGACAGACCGGGAATGCCGGAGGCCATGCGGTCGCAGATGTGCTGGCCGGAAAAAGCGTGCCGTCCGGAAAGCTGACGGATACCTGGGCGGAGCGATATGAGGATTATCCGGGAAGCGGTGAATTCAGCCATAATAACGGAAATGTGGACGAGGAATATTACAGGGAAGGGGTTTATGTAGGATACAGATACTTCGACAGTATGGGAATAGAGCCTTCCTATTGTTTCGGCTATGGGAAGGGCTACACGGACTTTTCTTTCCGTATAAATGCAGTTTCCGTCCGGAGGCAGGAGATCAGGCTGGATGTGGAGGTACAGAATACCGGAGAAAAGTATGGCGGCAAGGAAGTGATTCAGGCGTACTTCCTTCCGCCGGAGGGCGAACTGGATAAGCCGAAGCAACAGCTTATCGCGTTCGCAAAAACCGGGTATCTCGCGCCTTCGGGCCGGGAGACGCTCCGGCTTTCCTTCCGAGCGGAGGACATGGCTTCCTACAACCCGGCCAGAGGAGCCTGGATACTGGAAAAGGGAGACTACCTGATCCGGGTGGGAAACAGCTCGAGGAATACGCGGGACGCGGCGGTTCTGTCGCTGGAGAAGACGGTTGTCACGGATAAGGTGAAGCGGCTGTTTCAGGAGGCGGAAGACAGAGAAATTGAAGACCTGAAAGCGCCTTTCGTGCTGCGGGAAGCGCCTGATGGAGCCGTGCGCCTGATTCTGGATGCCGGGGAAATTCCATTCAGGGAAAATATTTATACAGAGACCAGAAAAATTTCCCCGCAAATTCTTCCGGATGAAGAGCCGGAAGTGTATCTGACCCTGACCGACGTCAAAGAGGGAAGGGCGTCGCTGGAAGAGCTTGTGGCTCAGATGACGGAGGAAGAAATGGCCGTATTGTGTGTTGGCTCCTTCCGGCGTGGAGAGGGAGGGGCCGACGTCATAGGCTCGGCTTCCTCCAGGGTTCCAGGTGCCGCGGCGGATACGACGTCCCAGCTTGAAGGCGGGAGGAAAATCCCTGTTCTTACCATGGCGGACGGGCCTGCAGGCCTGCGCCTTCAGCCGCATTTTATGACGGACAGGGATGGGAATCTGCTTCCGGGAGGGCAGACAAGAGGGATGGAAACGACGCCTTTCCCGGAAGATATTCCGGAGGGTGCGGTGGATTACTATCAGTACTGCACTGCGTTTCCGACCGCTACGGCGCTGGCGCAGTCCTGGAATATGGAGCTTCTGGAGAAGGTGGGCGGCATGGTCGGTGAAGAGATGGAGCTGTATCATATTCATATCTGGCTCGCGCCCGGAATGAACATTCACAGAAATCCTCTGTGCGGAAGGAATTTTGAGTATTATTCGGAGGACCCGCTTCTGACGGGAAAATGCGCTTCCGCCGTGACAAGGGGAGTTCAGGGCTTTCCTGGCCGGGGCGTAACCTTAAAGCATTATGCCGCGAATAATCAGGAGGATAACAGGATGTTCTGCAACTGTCATGTCAGCGAAAGGGCATTGAGGGAAATTTATCTGAAGGGATTTGAAATTGCCGTCAGGGAAGCGAAGCCTTACGCAATCATGACATCCTATAACCTTTTAAACGGAATCCATACGGCGAACCACCGCGGTCTTCTTCAGGCGGCAGCCAGGGACGAGTGGGGCTTCGACGGCGTTTTCATGACGGACTGGTTCGCATCGCAGGATACGGTTTTTCTGGGGTTCTCTTCTGAAAAATATCCTTGGTCCTCCAGCGTGGACTGCATCTATGCCGGAAACGACCTGCAGATGCCCGGATGCGCTCAAAATGTGGAGGATATTCTGCTTGCCGTAAGGGAAGGAGACAGGATTACCAGAGGGGATCTACAGTTCTGCGCGGGAAATATACTGAAACTGATTCTGAAAACCGGAAAGGCCCTTTAAACGGATCCAGGAGGCGGCAGAGCTCGCCGGGTGTAGATAATTAATGTTGGTTTTTGCCCTATAGCATCAGAAAAGGCATGCGATTTTTTACGCATGCCTTTACGTGTCCTCTTTGTAATTGTGTAGA
>CAJFMW010000080.1 GCA_904392525.1 uncultured Eisenbergiella sp. | reverse complement strand
CATGGCAAAGTGCAAGGGCTGCACCAACAACTGCCGTCTGACCATTAACCGGTTCTCCGGCGGCCGCCAGTATATCTCCGGCAACCGCTGCGAACGGGGACTTGGAAAGCCGAAGAACCCCAGTCAGGTGCCCAATCTGTTTGAATACAAGCTGAAACGGCTGTTTTCCTATGAGCCGCTGTCCGCAGATAAGGCCTGGCGGGGCCGGGTAGGCATTCCCAGAGTGCTGAACATGTATGAGAACTATCCGTTCTGGTATACCTTTTTCACAAAGCTCGGATATCAGGTGGTGCTCTCTCCCAGTTCCACTCACGCCATTTACGAGCTGGGCATCGAGTCCATCCCCAGTGAATCGGAGTGTTATCCGGCCAAGCTGGCTCACGGGCATGTGGCATGGCTGATCAAGCAGGGAGTGGATTTCATCTTCTATCCCGCCCTGTTCTATGAGAGAAACGAAACGGAAGGCGCGAACAATCACTACAACTGCCCTATCGTTACCTCCTATTCGGAAAACATCAAGAATAACGTGGAGGAAATCGGACGGGGCGAGGCGGTGCTGCGTAATCCTTTTATGGCATTTACCAGCCTGGAAACCGCCACAGACGCTTTGATTAAGGAATTTAAGGAACTTCCCGCAGAGGAGGTACGCCGCGCCGCCGCAGCGGGCTGGGAGGAAATGGAAGCCGCCCGCGAGGATACCCGGAAAAAGGGCGAAGAGGTCATTGAATGGATTGAGAAAAATCACAGGCAGGGCATCGTCCTTGCCGGACGTCCCTACCATCTGGATCCAGAGATCAACCACGGCATCCCGGAGCTGATTACCTCCTACGGGCTGGCGGTGCTCACAGAGGATTCCGTGTCCCATCTGGGGAAGGTGGACCGTCCGCTCATCGTATCGGATCAGTGGATGTACCATTCCAGACTCTATGCGGCCGCAGCCTATGTGCGCACCAGAGACGATCTGAATCTGATTCAGCTCAACTCCTTTGGCTGCGGTCTGGATGCCGTAACCACCGATCAGGTAAACGACATCCTTTCCGGTTCCGATAAGATTTACACCTGCCTGAAGATCGACGAGGTGAGCAACCTGGGCGCGGCAAGAATCCGCATCCGTTCTCTCCTTGCAGCCATCCGGGAAAAGGAAAAGAAGCAGGAAAAAAGGGAGATCCGTTCCACAAAGCTGGAACGTGTGATTTTCACAGAGGAGATGCGCAAGGAATATACCATTCTCTGCCCGCAGATGTCTCCCATTCATTTCGAACTTCTTGAACCTGTTTTCAACGCCTGTGGCTACCATGTGGAGGTCATGGGCAACGACAACCGCCACGCGGTGGACATGGGACTGAAATATGTGAACAACGACGCCTGCTATCCTTCCCTGATCGTCGTGGGACAGATCATGGACGCGCTGCTTTCCGGAAAATATGATGTGAATAAGGTGGCCGTGGTCATGACTCAGACCGGCGGGGGCTGCCGTGCCACCAACTATGTGGGCTTCATCCGCCGCGCGCTGGAAAAGGCCGGCATGGAGCAGGTACCGGTCATCTCCATCAACATGGCCGGAATCGAAAGTAATCCTGGCTTTAAGCTGACCCCGAATCTGCTGATCCGGGCTGTTTACGGTGCCGTATTCGGAGATATTTTCATGCGCTGTGTCTACCGGATGCGCCCCTATGAGCTGACTCCCGGAAGTGTGGAGGACTGTCACCGGAAATGGGTGGACAGATGCGTTGCCTTCCTGACCTCAAAACGTCCCGGCATTCCAACGTTCTTCAAAATGTGCCGGCAGATGATCGAAGACTTTGACAACATCCCGATTTCCGATGTGCCGAAGCCGCGCGTTGGCATTGTAGGTGAGATTCTGGTGAAGTTCGCGCCTGCCGCCAACAACCATCTGGTGGAGCTTCTGGAAGCAGAAGGCGCGGAAGCGGTGGTTCCGGATCTTCTCGACTTCATGTTCTACTGCTTTTACAACCAGATTTACAAGGCGGAGCATCTGGGAACCAGCAGAAAGACGGCCTTCATCGCAAAGGCGGGTATTCGTGCCATGGAATGGATGCGTTCGGCAGCTGTGAAGGCCTTTGAGAAATCCAGGCATTTCCATGCGCCTACGAAGATTGAGACCATCGCTTCTTATGCGGAACCCATTGTTTCCATCGGAAACCAGACAGGTGAAGGCTGGTTCCTCACCGGAGAAATGGTGGAGCTCATTAAGAGCGGTACCAACAACATTGTCTGCACCCAGCCCTTCGGCTGTCTGCCGAACCATGTGGTGGGCAAGGGCGTGATTAAGGAGCTGCGCAGAAGATATCCAAAATCCAATGTGGTGGCCATCGATTATGATCCCGGCGCCAGCGAGGTCAATCAGCTGAACCGTATCAAGCTGATGCTCTCCACTGCTCAGAAGAACCTGAAAAAAGAACTGGAGGAGGCTGGCCAGACGGCACCGGTGCAGGTGATGCAGAGCAGACAGGAAAAACTGGCGGAAGGTCCGGAAAGCGAAGAAAAGACCTCTGCATAAGAATAACCCTTTCTTTTGGAAAGGGGTTGGAAATCCCGGCGGATTGTGTTATTCTGTGGTGGAGTTACATACAATGATCTGTACTCTGGAAAGGATGGTTAAAACCATGAAAATCAGAATTGTTTCGGCAGTTCTTGCGGCGTGTCTGTTATTTGGCACTCCCCTGCAGCTGTCAGCCGCGCAGGCACTGCCCGCCGGCGGGATTACGACCACCGTCTCCGACGGCAGATATATTGATTCCGACTGGATGAACCAGGCGCTCATCCTGACCTGTCAGGGACAAAGCTGGGCGATGGGACTAAATCTTCTGGGCGATTACCCTGTTTTTCTTTCCGATGACGGCGGCGTCAGGCAGTGTGTGATCGGCGACAGCGCCGTGATCGATGTTTTCCTCTCCGCCATCAATGAACAGCTGAAGGGACAGGTTTTCAACAGCGATACGCCCGTGTTTGATACGGGGACGGGAAGCTATATCTATAATTCCGGCCAGACATACTATCAGGTCAATGAGAATGCGAAGGTATGGATTCTGACCACGCTTCAGCAGCAGTTCGCTGCGGGAACGCCGCAAACGCTCACGCTGGAGCTGACCGACGGATATCTGACCCCGGTTGTGACGGAAGGAACGTTGACCTACAGTCCGGATTTTGTGCTGGCAGGTACCTGTACCACCAGCTTTTCCACCAGTTCATCCAACCGGATCAACAACATAGAGGTTGCGGCCGGACACCTGAACAACCTGCTTGTTATGCCCGGACAGGAAATTTCCGTCAGCGACACCATCAAGCCCCGCACCACGGCAAACGGCTATAAATCCGCCGGAGCCTATCTGAACGGAAGAACCGTTCCAGCCATCGGCGGCGGTATCTGTCAGGTGTCCTCCACCGTCTACAATGCGGTGAAGAACGCGGGCCTTACGGTTCTGGAGCGGCATCCCCACAGTATGCCTGTCCACTATCTTCCGCTCGGTCTGGACGCGGCCATTTCCGCTGGTTCGAAGGATCTGCGGTTTCGGAACGACTACTCCGCTCCTGTCATCCTGCAGGCCTATACGGAGGGAAAGAACCTCATTGTGAACTGCCTGGTATGGAACCACGACCTGAACGGACGTACCTTTAAGCTCTGGTCCAAAGAGACGGGAAGCCTTTCTGCCAAGACCTATTTCACAACCTATCAGGATGGCGTGGAGGTCAGCACGGAATATGTGGGCGCTTCTTATTACATGGCGCCGAAGCCCGCGGATTCTGATGCAGAAGATGAATAAAGAATTGAAAAACCGGAGGAACTGGCGAAACAAAAGCCAGCCCTCCGGTTTTTTATCCTGGCTGTTCTCCCCGTTCCAGCGCCTTCTTCTTCCATCCGCCCCTTCTGTAGGCAATAAAGGTGATCAGAGCGCCCAGCATCCAGGAAACCAGCAGAGAGATGAAGATACATTCGCTCTTGCCGTTGGGAAGAGTTTCGCTTCTGGTGAGCCATGCGATTCCATAGGCGAGCGGAACCCGAATGATGACCGTGGTGATCAGCGAAATCCACATGGGGGTCATGGTATCTCCTGCTCCGCGCATCACGCCGGAAAGGCATTGGGTCACCGCCATCGCGATATAGCCAACGGCAAGAATCCGCATCATATAAATGCTTAAATCAACAAGCTCTGCGGTCTGTGTAAAAATTTCCATCAGATACCGGCCAAACAGCAGAATTCCGCAGGTGATCAGAACCGCAACAGCAATTGCGATCAGCGTGCCTTCCTTTGCGCCCTGCTTCACCCGGTCATACTTCTTTGCGCCCACGTTCTGCCCTGCAAAGGTGGTCATCGCCGTGCCGAAGGAGAAATTCGGCATCATGGCGAAGCCGTCCACACGCATGATGATCACGTTTGCGGCGATCAGCATCTCCCCGAAGCTGTTGGTCAGAGACTGCACCACAATCATCGCCATGGAAAAAATGGCCTGCGTCAGCCCGGAAGGCAGTCCCAGCCGGATCATATCCACGGCATGCCTTTTCTGCGGTCTCAGGGAAGAAAGCCGGAGTTCAAAAATATCCGTCATTTTTGTCAGTTTTATCAGACAGAGGACGGCCGACACCGCCTGGGCGATTGCGGTTGCGAGTGAAACGCCTGCTACGCCCATATCGAAGGCGGTCACAAAAAGGATATCCAGAAAAATATTCAGCACCGTCGCCACAAGCAGATAGACCAGGGCGGAGACCGAATCTCCCAGACCTCTGAGGATACCGCTGAGGATATTATAATAGGCCATTCCTGCAATTCCGACGAACAGAATGATGAGGTAGGAAGCGCACCAGTCGATGATGCTGTCCGGTGTGTTCAAAAGCCGGAGCAGCGGACGGACGAGAAACGGCCCAATAATCATGATAAACACCGAGGCGACCGCCGTCAGAGTGATGCTGCAGCCGATGGCTCCTGCCAGCTCTTCCTTTTCCTTCGCACCGAAATACTGTGAAACCATGATGCCCGCGCCGACCGAAATACCGACAAAAAGCACGAGAAGCAGATTCAGAATCGGCCCTGCGCTTCCGACCGCCGCCAGGGCATTGTCTCCCACATACCTGCCCACCACAATGCTGTCCACCGTGTTGTATAGCTGCTGGGCGATATTGCCGATCAGCATGGGAATCGCAAACATCACGATTTTGCTTCCCGGTTTTCCTTCCGTCATGTCGATGGGAGCAAAAAGCGCCGACAGGCGGAGTTTCTTCTTTGGTGTCTCCATATTCCCCTCCATATTTCCGAACCGATGCCTTTCGGCAGGAATCCGGTCTTTTGTTTCGGCTGATCGTCTTTTCACTTTCTTGTCAGCCGTGCAAAATCTATTATATAGTGTTTTTGACCAGAACGCAATTCTCTCTTTTTGTTCTTTTCGTCAAAATACCGGCCACTTCCGATCATCTGTACAAGTTCATGCATATTCTGCACAGACTGCGGATGACCATCTGTCGGCCGGTATCTGAATGTGTACATGTGTTTTACGCGATATTCGCTGTGTCTGTTTCGCTTTCCTGCGTACGGATATGCTCCAGCACCTCCTCTACGGAAACCCCCGCTTCCTCCAGCGCATCGGAAAGCTTTTCCAGCTCCTGTCTCTTCTTCTCCTCCAGCAGCCCCTGCAGTTCTTCATACAGCTCCTGCGTCCTGTTTTCCAGGTTATAGATGGACTGCTGGGTTTCGCGGATTTTTTCATCCAGCGTCAGCTTTTTTCTTCCTCTCGGCATAAACCTGTCCTCCTGTTCTGCCGCCGCAGGCGGCATTTAAACCACGAAAGAACGGCGAAAGCCGTTCTTTGGCACGAACTTTTGGTTCGTGCCGGCCTCCTGTTCTGTGTTCCTGTATAAAAGTATATGAAAACAGAATGGAAAATATTCACAGGTTTTTTGCCCTCTAAAAATTAATCCGCCTAGCAGAACACGTCATAGTTGATCGTCCGGTAGAACATCTGCCGCACCTGCTCATAGCTTTCCGGATGGCAGCCCAGAATCCACATCAGCTTGGTGAACACGGCCTCCAGATTCATGTCATAAGCCTCCAGAAGACGGAACTGCTCCTGAACGCGCTTTCCCACCTCATAGACGCCGATGTTGCTGCCTTCATAAGTCACCTGGGTGGTCATTACCACAATCTTTCCGGTTCCATATTCCTGCATCAGCGTTTCGAACTCCTGCAGGATGCTGTCCGGGATGCCGCCCACACCGAAGCTTTCCACAATGATGCCGTTATAACGGGTGAAAATCTCCTTGAGAATGAGAGGGGAAATTCCGGGCGTAAGCTTCAGGAGAAACACCTGAGGGTCCATCTCATGGTAAAAAACGGGACCTCCATCCATTTTTCGCGGCTCAATGTAACGTACCAGATGTTCGTCACGCATCACGGCGAGCTCCGGATAATTGATGCTGGAAAAGGCATTATAGCTCATGCTCTTGGTCTTTTTCGCTCTGGTACCGGCGATGATCTTTCCGCCGAACACCAGACTGACTCCGCTTGAGGCGTCGTCCAGCGCATAGAGAATGCTGTCCCGCAGGTTCATGCGGGCATCGGAAATTTCCATTTCCAGCGGGCGCTGAGAGCCGGTGAGGACGATTGGCTTCGGGGAATTCTGGATCATATAGGACAGCGCCGCTGCCGTATAGGCCATTGTGTCCGTTCCATGACAGACGATGAAGCCGTCGTATTCCCAGTAGTGGGTTTCAATTTCCCGCGCGATCTGCTTCCAGTGTCCGCAGGTCATGTTGGTACTGTCAATGCGGAACAGATTTCTGGCTTCCAGACTGCACAGCTTTTCCATGTCCGGGAGTACGTTCAGAATGTCCTCCGCCGTCAGTGTGGGCACCAGCCCGTGGCTTGTCATATGGGAGGCGATGGTCCCGCCTGTAGTCAGAAGCAGAATTCGTTTTTGCGCCATGTTTTTATCGTTCCCTTCTTCCGTTATTTCTGCCATGGCCTGGTCTCTTCCAGCCCCATCCGGTAAAGCTCCTGTACCTGCTCATCATACATGGTTTCCGGCTTGTAAGCCTGAAGCATGCGGATCAGGTTTTCCTCTCTCGTATCCTGCGGCTGATATCCTTCCACCGCGGCCAGAGCCGCCTCCTGCATCGCTTCAGGCGTCCCGTAATTTTCCGATGCTTCACCGGGCATTTTACCGGAAAGCCTGCGCAACAGGCCGCAGATATAGGCCATTTCATAATTGCCCGTGATCACGTTCGTATCATGATCCGCCTTGATGATCACTGCCATTCTCGCCAGAACCGGTACCATCATACACCTCCTGTAAAAATGAAGTTTCGGCATCTCACTCCGCTGTCTGCGACGGTGCGGAATTCCCGCTCACCGCGCGTATGATCGCTTTGGGATAGACCTTTTCCATCCGTGCATCCGGGAAATGCTCATCCAGCATTTCTCCCACCACCGTCTGAGGCTCTTCTCCGATATATCTTGCGCTGTAGCGCGTCAGAGCCATAGCGGAGATCAGCATGTCAAATACCATGAACACGATCAGAATCCAGCTGATCCAGACACCCGGCTTTTTGGGAATTTTCTCAATGAGTCTGGAAAGCGGCGGATAAACATAACGGATCCAGATCACAGAAGCCAGACCCCAGAAAAAGCAGTACAGCAGATTGATGCGTCCGCCCAGATTGAAGGGCAGCTTACTGTAATCCCAGAATACAGCCCCGAATACGATTTCCGAAAGCACGCTGCAGATGTATTCATAAGCGCCGCCGACCACCGTTCCGAAAACAAAAATATAACGGTCGCTCTTGTCCCTGTGACGGTGGAGCATCATGGTTAAAAGTACCACAGCGAATCCCCAGACCACGCTGAAGTGGCCGTATACCAGACTGCTTCGGCTCATCCAGTAGCCCATGGTGATCCGGCAGAAAACGGTTTCCACAAGATCGCCCAGAAGAGAGCCGATGAAAAACAGCCAGAACAGCTTGTAGAAGCCGCACCCTTCAGCAAACACCTCGCTTTTGGCCTTTTTCTGATGTGCGGTGAACGGGCTGTTTTCTCCTTCCGTCGTCAGGTTCGGAAAGGCCCTGGTCATACGTTTTACAATACTTCGGGAAATGGCCCCTCCCACCTTATTGGAAACCTTCTGCATGCCCGCTGCAAAACCTTCGATCCGGCTGTTCTTCTGTACCCTCAGTATAGTCCAGGAAACCGCGAAAAAATCAAGCAGACACAGGATACTGAGTATGATCGCCACCGTTCTTTCCACCCAGAGAGGAAGGAGTTCAAACAGCTGTCTCAACCAGGGCTGCAGGAAGGTAATGCATGCCGCTGCCGCAATGCCCCACAGGCAGGAAAAAGGAAGGCAGACATATCCGCCGAGATTGCTCTTATATTCGGAATAATCCCACCATTTGCAGTGAAATACCTTTTCCATCAGGGCTCCGGTGAAAAATTCCAGAACAACGGCCACCGCGCCGCAGCCCAGCGCAAGAAACAGGAAGGAATCCAGCTCCGGCCCGAAAAAAATCAGAACCAGAACCATACCGAAGCCATAGACCGGGCAGAAAGGCCCGTTCAGGAATCCGCGGTTCATGAATTTTTTGTGCCGCACCGCTGCGTAGGCGATTTCTGCGCACCACCCCAGGAAGGAGTAAAGAAAAAAGTATAAAATCAATTCGTAAATGCCGTACCTCATGCAGTTCTCCTCATGTCTTTTTCAACCCCTTCGCATCAGCCGCCTGTATGCGCTCGGGGTCATGCTCATCTGTCGTCTGAAATATTTGGTAAAATAAAACTGATCGGAAAAGCCCAGTTTTTCCGCGACCGCAGCGATGCTGTCGTCCTCGGAAAGAAGCATCCGGCAGGCCCTGTCCAGAACGAGCTGGCTTAAATAGGCGCCCGGCGTCATGCCGGTTTCCGCCCGGAAACGTTTGGACAGGGTGCTTTCCGATACATGGAGCTTCTCGGCCAGCTCTCCGATATGTCTGGAAGCGCTGACCGGATTCTGCGCCAGCAGAAAGAAGCTGTTGACCAGGCCGGAGCAGTTCTGCAGCGCTGCCGTCATCGCTGCTTCCCCACACAGTCCGCCCGCTTCCGCAAAGCCTGCAAGTTCCTCCCAGATCAGTCCTTTCAGCCGGAAAGCGTCAGCTGCCTGTTTTGACTGATACAGCTCCAGTGCCAGCCTGCCCCGCTCATCCTCTCCCTCTTTTTCCAGAATGTCGGAACAACCCCTGAAAAAATCCATGCCGTTTCGTCCGTTTACATTCACATGAAAAAAAAGCTGTTCCATGTAGTCTGTACAGGAATAACTGAAATTCAGTCCCGCGGGAATCAGATAAATGTGTCCCTCCCGCAGGCGGAGCGTCTGCTCCCCGCGGTGCGCCAGTCCCTCCCCTTTCAGAATAAAGTAGAGTCTGGAAAAGGGGGAACAGACATTTTCCGCCTGCCATTCCGGTCCCGTTTCGGCAAAGCCGGCATAGATGACATTCAGTTCAAAGGTTTTCCATGTCTGAAGCATTTTTTTGTTTTCTGACAGTTCCATCCTGAAAACTCCATATTTTGTCCGTTTTTTTCCATGTCCCTTTTCCCTTTTCTTTTCTACAATAAAGGCAAGCTTATGCCAGAGGGCAGAAAGAGAGGTAAAAAAATGACAAGCTATGTTACCCGCAAAACGCCGGGCGATACCGCATGGTTTACCCATGACCGCTTCGGCATGTTCATCCACTTCGGCCTTTATGCGATGCCTGCGCGCCATGAATGGGTGAAAAACCACGAAGAAATCCCGGAGGATAAATATGACCTCTATTTCAAGCATTTCAATCCGGATCTCTGCGATCCCAGAGACTGGGCGAGACAGGCAAAAGCCGCCGGAATGAAATATGCGGTTCTGACCACCAAGCATCACGAGGGATTCTGTCTGTTCGACAGTAAATATACGGATTATAAATCCACCAATACGCCCTGCGGCAGAGACCTGGTCCGTGAATACGTGGACGCTTTCCGCGCAGAAGGACTGCACGTCGGTTTCTACTACTCTCTGATCGACTGGCACCATCCCGATTTTCCCATTGACCTGCACCATCCCCGCCGGGACGATCCGGACGCCTTTGAACAGAATCAGGGTCGCGACATGAAAAAGTATGCGCAGTATATGCGCGACCAGGTCACGGAGCTTCTGACCAATTACGGAAAAATCGACATTCTCTGGTTCGACTTCTCCTACAGCGATTACAACGGCACAGGCGATAAAGCCTGGATGAAGGGCAAGGGAAAGGACGACTGGGAGGCGGAAAAGCTCATCGATCTCGCCCGTTCTCTCCAGCCCGGCATCATCATCGATAACCGGACGGAAATCGATCAGGATCTGTGGACTCCCGAGCAGTACCAGCCCACCCGGTGGATGACCCATCCCGAAACCGGTGAGCTTGTCACCTGGGAAGCCTGCCAGACCTTCTCCGGCTCCTGGGGCTATTACCGGGATGAACAGACCTGGAAATCCCCGGAAATGCTCATCCGTATGCTGGTCAACACCGTCTCCTGCGGCGGCAACCTGCTGATGAACGTGGGCCCTACAGCCAGAGGCTATCTGGATTACCGCGCCGAGGAAGCGCTTCAGGTGTATGCTGACTGGATGAAGTACAACAGCCGCTCCATCTATGGCTGCACCATGGCTGAGCCGGAGTTTATCGCTCCTGCCGACTGCCGCTATACCCAGAGCGTAGACGGAAGCCGTCTGTATCTGCATCTGTTCGCTTATCCCTTCGCTCACCTGCGCCTTCCCGGCCTGGGAGGAAAGGTGGAATACGCACAGTTCCTGCATGATGCAAGCGAGGTGCTTTTCACGGAAGGACAGATCGATCATTTCTCTGCCAAAAATGAAAAGAGCGGCGACGATGATCTGATCCTCTATCTTCCTCCGGTAAAGCCCCACACTCTGGTGCCGGTTATTGAGTTATTCATGAAATAGCTTTCATGAAATAAAGCACAGGAAACGGGTGGGTCCGGTTTTCAGCGAAACCGGATTTCGCCCGTTTTTTCATCCATGGAATCAATGATGGCCAGAGATTCCAGATGAATCCCCTCGCTGCGGAGCCGGTCTCCGCCCGGCTGAAACCCTTTCTCAATCACGATCCCGGCTCCCACCAGAACGGCTCCTGCATCCTTTACCAGACGGGCCAGCCCTTCCAGCGCTTTTCCGTTTGCCAGAAAATCGTCGATCAGCAGTACCCGGTCGCCGGGCCGCAGATATTCCCTGGACACGATGATGTCATACGTTTTTCCATGGGTAAAAGATTCTACCTGCGTGCGGTAAACCTGCGCGTCAATATTTTTCGTCTGCGTTTTCTTGGCGAACACCGCAGGCACATGGAAAGCCAGCGCCGTCAGACAGGCAATTCCGATTCCGGACGCCTCTATTGTCAGAATCTTCGTAACCTCATCTTCCGCAAAACGGCGTCTGAATTCCTCCCCGATTTCCGCAAACAGTTCCACGTCCATCTGGTGATTCAAAAAAGCATCCACCTTCAGCACGCCGCCTGCCCGGACCTTGCCGTACCTGCGGATTCTCTCCTTCAACAGTTCCATTTTTCCTCTCTTTCTGCCGCCGTAAGGCGGTATATATAAATCAGGAGAAAGCCGCAGGTTTTCTCCGCCTCTCTTTCTGCCGCTTTTCGCTACGGAGAGTAGTATACCATATTGGTGTCCAAAAAGCATCATCGAATTCCGTATGGATTGCCTGCTTGTCCCTCCTGTTCAGATGTGGTAAGATAAAAGGACCGACAAAGCATGGAAATGAGGGGAATTTTATGTATGTAATCTTTTTGCTGGTCAGCTTTGGAGCATGCGTGATCGGCGCTATCTGCGGTATCGGGGGCGGCGTCATCATTAAGCCCGTACTCGATTCGTTTGGCCTGCTCAGCGTTTCTACCATCAGTTTTCTTTCCGGATGCACGGTGCTGTCCATGACCTGCTACTCCGTGATCAAATCCAGACTGAGCGGAAACTCTCTGATCGAAATGCGTTCCGGCTCCATCCTGGCTGTCGGCGCCGCCGTGGGCGGTCTTGCCGGAAAAGAGCTGTTCGACCGGATCAGTCTCCTCTTTTCCGATCAGAACATGGTAGGCGCGGTTCAGGCTGCCTGCCTGATGCTGATTACCGTCTGGACGCTGGTCTGCACCATCAGAAAGGACAGGCTTCATACCTGTATCGTAAAGCATCCTGTCCCCATATTTCTGATCGGCCTGGTTCTGGGAATCTTTTCTTCGTTTCTCGGCATCGGAGGGGGCCCGATCAATCTGGTCGTCCTGTTCATCTTCTTTTCCATGGACACGAAAACGGCCGCGGAAAATTCCCTGTACATCATTCTGTTTTCCCAGGCGGCGAGCACGCTGAAAACCATCCTGCAGGGAAAGGTTCCGGATTTTCAGCTTCCTCTTTTCATCGGAATGGTGATCTGTGGTATTCTCGGCGGTATCGTCGGACGCAAAATCAATTCCCGGATCGATGAAAAGACGGTGCAGAAGCTTTTCATCGGAATCATGGTCGTCATCATTCTGATCAATATTTACAACATCTGCAAATATACAATTCTGTGAATATAACGCAAAAGGAGCCGTCAACATGTCAAAGCAACCTGCCAT
>CAJFMW010000079.1 GCA_904392525.1 uncultured Eisenbergiella sp. | reverse complement strand
CAATTCAGAAACAATTCTGAAGATTGACCTGCTTTTCTCTCCTTATATAGAGAGAAGTTATCCACAATCGGGATGATTTACATTTAACAATTACCTAATGAATCTCCTTTTTGTGAATCTCTTTTCAAAAATCCGGAACCCTTCCAAAAAACTGTTGTTTCCGGACATGCCCCATCTTAGCAGAAATCCTTACGGAAAGCAATGCTTCAGGCGGCGGATTTTCCCCCTACCCCAGCGCCTTCCAGGATACCCGGCAGCAGCTGCGGTACAGAAGGGTTCCTCCAAGAATGGCCAGAATCAGGATTCCTCCTTTTACTGCCAGCTCCGCCCACAGGTTCTGTGCGAAAACATATTCCACAAGAAAGACCGCTCCTGCCGCCGGGAGGACGGAAACGCTTCCGGCCAGCATGGAGATCGGAAGGGACAGGCTCTGCTTCACCACCGCCGTTTCCGATTCCCAGTCAAAGGAAGGAAGCTTCAGGTTGACCCAGATGCCGATAGCGGAAAGAGGCCACAAAAATACCAGCGGAAATGCTGCCGTCCAGATCCCGTCCATCCACCCGCCAAGAGCCGCCGCCAGCACAGAAAGAAGCACGAAAGGCACTGCCACGGTCAGATTGACCAGCATTTTCCCCAAGAATACTTCCTGCGTTCTGACCGGAAGCGACTGCAGCAGCCAGAGCTGTTTTCCTTCTATGGAAACAGAGACCGTCGTGGTATTTCCCATCGCCGCAAAAAATGCCAGCATAAATGGAATGCTCACCCGCAGCATTCTTCTGATCTCCTCCTCAGGCAGCTGCATCGCTTCTGCGATTCTTTCGTTTCCCGTCGCCGTAAGCGCTACCACACAAGCCAGCATCAGCACATAGATCACAAGGGTATTGGAAACATAAATGTGAGAGGAAAAATACCGGCGAAGCTCCCGAAAGTATTCCGCCCTCCAGACCGGATTCAGGCGCTGAACGCCCATTTGAAAACGTTTTCCCGCGCTTCTCTGTATCAACACGGCAGAAATTTTCCGAAAACGCGGCCCCGCTGCCGCAACGAAAACAGCGAATACGCCCGCTGACAGAACAGCAAACAGCAGAAGGGGCAGAATGCTCTGATCCGTCACACCGGCTGCATACAGCCCGGCAGGCGGATAGAAGCGGATTCCGGCAGCCACCGCAGCTTCCAGCAGCCCGCCCAGTTCTCCCACATCCGGATCCTCCATACCAACGGTGAAGGAAAGGGCAAAGGAGCCCGCCACCACCAGCATAGAAAGTCCCATCGTAAGGATCACGGGCACTGCTCCTCTGTGCTTCATCCCCGCACCAGCCGCCAGGACGAGCGTTCCGAGGACAGCGGCCGCAGTCAGCGGAAGAAGCGGCTGGAAGGGAAGGGTGAGCAGGGTTGTAAGAAGGAAGCCTGCTCCAGGCCGTTCCATCACCAGATACACCAGAGAAGTCGGAAGAACAATGGCTGCTGAAAAAAACAGTTCCTCCGCATACAGAATAAAAAAGCGGCTGACAATGATGGAAACGGGCTGCAACGGAAGCGGCAAAAGCCGCTCCAGATCCGCCGCATCAAACAGGAGCGGCCCGGCCTTGAGAAAGGAAAAAATAAAAATCACTCCCCCGGACACAAGGGCCGCAAAAGCCTGAACACTCTCTCCTGCTCCAGTCAGGCACAGAAGGAAAGCTGCGGCCGCAAGATAGAAAATCATCATTCCCCCAAGGAGCAGATATGCCAGAAGCATCCCCGTCATCCGAAGGCTTTTTCTCCCGTCCTTTCCATGGATCACCTCGTTCAGCCCCAGGCAGTTTCGCAGCTTCAGCCTGATCAGCAAAATTGTCTGCGCAGACAGACCCATGGAAGCCTGGCCGACGGAGTTTTCATTCCTTTTCATTCCGGACCACCTCCATGAATACCTCTTCCAGGCTCCTTGTTCCCGTCAGCGCTTCCATCCCGCCCTGCGTCACAAGGCGTCCTTCCTTGATGATGGCAATCTTATTACAGAGCTTCTGCGCCACTTCAAGCACATGGGTGGAAAAGAAAATTGCGCTTCCCTCCCGGCAGAGCGCATGCATGTTCTCCTTCAGAACCACCGATGCCTCCGGGTCCAGGCCGACAAAGGGTTCGTCCAGCAGCAGAAGTCTCGGTTTATGCAAAAATGCTGAAATCAGCGCCAGCTTCTGCTTCATGCCATGGGAATAGGTGGAAATCAGATCCCCCAGGCTCCGGGTGATGCCGAACTGCTCCGACAATTCTCCGATCCGTTCCGTTCTGACTTTTCCGGGAACCCGGTACACATCCCCGATGAAATTCAGATACTGGATTCCGGTCAGATACTCATAGAGATCCGGATTATCCGGCAGATAAGCCATCCGCTCCTTGCACCACATCGGCTCTTCCTGAATGGAATGTCCGTCGATCCATATCTCTCCTGCCTCAAAATCCAGAATTCCGGAAACCGCCTTCAGCGTCGTGGTTTTCCCCGCTCCGTTGTGACCGATGAAACCGAAAATATCTCCGGCACAGATGTCCAGACTCAGATCCGCCACTGCCCGTTTTCCTCCCCGGTAGGTTTTGGAAAAATTCCGGATTGAAAGAACAGGCACATCCATTTTCATATCTTCCATATGCTTCCAGCCTCCACTTCGGAGCGCTTCGCTCCTTTTTCTGTCGCAATCCCCTCAAAACTGCTATAAACATATCACCTTCTTTTGATTGTGTCAAGCAAGTAATACAATAATACAATGGGTGTTTCAAAACCTTTTATGGCTCTGAAACACCTTTTCATCGAAACTGTCTTTCCGTTCCAGCCTTCTATACCTGCTTTTCCAGCGCACGGTTACCAGATCTCTTCCCATCCAGCTCCCGATAGGTGAGAACAATCAGCACCGCTCCGATCAGAAACGTCAGCAGGTCGGAGACCGGCATGGAATACAGCACGCCGTCCAGTCCGAAAAATACCGGAAGCAGGAGGGCAAAGCCCACGCCGAACACCATCTCGCGCACCACGGAAAGCAAGGTGGAAGCCGCCGCCTTCCCAAGGGACTGCAGGGAGATGAAGGTTCCCTTGTTCACACAGGCGAAAATCGTCAGGCACAGGTAGATGCGGAATGCGCGGATGGCAAATTCCGTATAATAGGAGCTTTCATTGGCCGCACCGAACAGGGAAATGAGCTGCATCGGCAGAAGTTCGGCGATGAGGGTGGCGACGGCGCCTACAGCCGCCTCCGTCAGAAGCAGATAGGTAAACAGCTTCTTTGCCCGATCCTTTCGCCCCGCACCGATGTTATAGCCCACAATCGGAATACAGCCCGCCGCAAGTCCGACGGCAATGGAAATGACGATCTGGAAAAATTTCATGACAATTCCCACCACTGCCATGGGAATCTGAGCGTACTGGGGCTGCCCGAAAATGGGATCGAGCGCGCCATATTTCTGAATCATGTTGTTGCTGGCCGCCATGGACGCCACAAGGGAAATCTGGGAAAGCAGGCTGCACAGTCCCAGCGGAAGGAACTTTCTGATCAGGCTGCCGCTGATAAAAAAGCTTCGTTTTTCCAGCCGGATGGCCTTCATATGGCACAGATACCAAGCCGAAAGAACAGCAGTCAGGATCTGGCCGATCACCGTCGCCACCGCGGCTCCCATCATGCCCCAGCGAAATCCGAAGATGAAAACAGGGTCCAGAATGATGTTGACCACCGCGCCCGCCAGCGTGGATACCATGGCGAATCCCGGACTTCCGTCCGACCGGATGATCGGATTCATGGCCTGCCCGAACATATAAAACGGGATTCCAAGCGCAATATAGAAGAAGTATTCCTGAGAATACCGGAAGGTTTCTTCATTTACCCGGCCTCCGAACAGGGTCAGTATCCCATCCTGGAATACCAGATAGATGACCGTCAGCACAATGCTTGCTCCAATGCATAAAAGCACGGCGTTTCCGATGCTCCTGTGCGCCTTCTCCTGCTCTCCTCTTCCCAGGCACAGGCTCACAAACGCACAGCAGCCGTCGCCAATCAGAACAGCGATGGCAAGCGCAACCACTGTCAAAGGGAAAACCACTGTATTTGCCGCATTCCCATAAGACTCCAGATAATCGGCATTGGCAATGAAAATCTGATCCACAATATTGTACAGAGCGGCCACCAGCAGGGAAATGATACAGGGGACCGCATATTTGCCCATCAGCTTTCCGACAGGCTCCCTCTCCAAAAATGCATTCGATTTTTCTTCCATTTTTCTGTCTTCCTCCAAATTATAGCATCGTCTGCGCACAAAAAAACGCGTGGCCGACGCCGGATTTACGCCATTGGCCACACGCTTTCCTTTCGATCGGAGGAGCCGCAAAATGCGGCATCCACCGGTTTCCTATTCGTTTAAATAATCCCCAACCGGACTCTGATTGTACTGCTTTTTGATCTTGATCATGATGGAACCGTCCGGCTGTGTGGTTTCCTCCACAATCTTGTACCGGGTGCGGTTTCTTTCCAGGGACTTTTTGTAATGCGCCACTTCCTCCGCAACAAATCTGACAGCATCTTCATGGCTGATATCTTCTTTCAGCATAAAATGCAGGGTCTGGCAGATACAGGCTGCCTTCACTCGTTTCATTTTTCTACCTCCATTCCGAAACGGTTTCCGCTGAGGCCGCGAACCGCCGGTTCACGCCTCTCTGAATAAACCGTTTAAACAATAAAAACGTGCGGCATGAACTGGATTTACGCAGTAAATGCTACACGTTTGTTAATTATTATTATAAAATTTTCACCGGATTTTTCAAAGGCAATTTTGCACAAAGATTTCAGAATGCGTTTTTTTGCAATTCTGATTTCGTTCTTGTTTCATCGGAATATCATCCTTTCCTTACAAAACCGGAAAATTTTCCTGAAGATCCTCCAAAACTTTTTCCCCGCCCTTTTTCTCCCTGCTGCCCCGTGCTACAATGCGGGTGGGAAGCCTCTTCCGGCTTTCCCAAACATTCTGTCTGGAGGTTTCCTATGAATACCTTTACCCTGAAAATGACCGCCCTGATTCTGATGGTTCTGGATCACATCGGCTGCTATTTTGACGGAGCGCCGGTATGGCTGAACTGGCTCGGAAGGCTGAGCTATCCCCTGTTTTTGTTCTGCATGGTTCAGGGCTCAAATATTTTTTCTATTTCTTTTACCCGGCCCATACGTTCCTTCTGTTCTGGCTTGCAAATTTCGTGTTCTGATCTTTCCGGCAGATTGTCTATCTGCCCCAAAATACCGGTCTGCCAAAAGCTTTTTTGACGGATAGACAATCCCGCGCTATAATAAGCCCATAAACCGCTCATCAGGAGGTTATCTGCCATGCGTCTTCTAGTCGCGGAAGATCAGAAGGATCTGAACGATATCATAACAAAAACGCTCATCCGGAACCACTATACCGTGGATTCCTGCTTTGACGGGGAGGAGGCACTGGATTATCTGGAAATGGCGGAATATGACGCCGTGATTCTGGATATCATGATGCCGAAAAAGAACGGTCTTGAGGTGCTCAAAGCCCTCCGGGCTTCGAAAAACACCGTTCCGGTTCTTCTGCTCACCGCCCGGGATTCCATCTCCGACCGGGTAACCGGCCTGGACGCGGGAGCGGACGATTACCTGATCAAACCCTTCGCCTTCGAAGAGCTTCTCGCCCGCATCCGCGCCATGCTGCGCAAACGGGAGGGCAGGGCTCAGAACCGCTGTCAGGTAGCGAATCTGACGGTGGACTTTGACACCCGCACCGTCATGCGGGATTTGGTTCCCATCACCCTCTCTTCCAAAGAATTTTCCATCCTGGAATACCTCGTCAACAACCAGGGAATCGTGCTGTCCAGAGACCGGATCGAACAGCACATCTGGAATTACGACTACGAAGGCGGCTCCAACGTGGTGGACGTGTACATCCGTTATCTGCGCAAAAAGATCGATGATGGCTTTGAGCCGAAGCTGATCCATACCGTACGCGGCGCGGGATATGTGCTGAAGGTCCCGGAAAGGACAACACAGTGAGAAATCTTTCCATCAAGCTGAAAATCACTCTCTGGTATACGGCCTTCATGGCCCTTCTCATCATCCTGACCCTGATCGTACTGTTCTCCATCAGCAGCGTCCAGGTCCTGTCCGATGCAAGAGCCCGGCTGAGAAACACGGTTCTGCAGGCTTTTTGGGAAATTGATTATGAGGACGGACTTCTGACCTTTGACGATGATATCAATTATCTGGAAGAGGGCGTCTATATCTCCGTGTATGATGCGCAGGGCTACCTTCTCTACGGACGTACTCCCACAGGCTTTTCCGGCGCGTCCACGCTGATCATGGATCAGATGCAGCAGGTTGGAAGCGGACAGGACTTCTGGTATGTGTACGACTATTGTCAGTCCGTGGACGGCTATGGCAATCTCTGGATCCGCGGCGTTGCCTCCCACAGCCGTTCCGATTCCATTCTGCGCATCATCACAAACGCTGCTCTGATCCTTCTGCCCTTTTTCGTGGCACTCATTGCACTGGGCGGCTATCTGATCACCGCGAAGGCCCTGCGTCCCCTGTCCGCCATGACGGAAACCGCCCGGGCAATCTCGGAAGGAAACGATCTGACCCGCCGCATCCGCCTGGGCAGCGGCAGAGACGAGGTGCATGTCCTCGCGCACACCTTTGATCAGATGATGGAGCGGCTTCAAAGCTCCTTTGAAACGGAAAAGCAGTTCACATCCGATGTTTCCCACGAACTGCGTACCCCGGTGGCCGTCATTCTCTCCCAGTGCGAATATGCCTCTCAGGAGGGAACGCCTCCGGAGGAGCTTCGGGGAAGCATCGGCGTGATCGGCGCTCAGGCCCGGAAAATGTCCGCTCTGATCAGCCAGCTTCTCACCCTGGCACGGGCGGACAGCGGAAAGCAGAAGCTTCAGTATGAGCTGGTAAACTTAAGCGAGCTTGCGGAAATCATTGTGGAGGAGCAAAGCATTGCGGCTGAAGAAAAGGGCATCACTCTTCTGACGGACATCCAGCCGGAGATCCTCCTGCGGGCAGACGAAACGATGATGATGCGCCTGTTTATCAATCTGATCTCCAACAGCATCACCTACGGAAAGCCGGACGGCCACACCCTCGTCACCCTTTCCGCAAATGAGACGGAAATCACCGGATCGGTTCAGGATGACGGAATCGGCATCCCGGCGGATAAACTGGACAAAATCTGGCAACGCTTCTATCAGGTGGATCCCGCCCGGACCTCCGGCAGCAGCAGCGGCTCCGGTCTTGGTCTTTCCATGGTCAAATGGATCGTGCAGGCGCATGGCGGCAGGATCGAGGTATCCAGCCGCCTGGGAGAAGGCAGCTGCTTCACCTTCCATTTTTTCAGGCAGACCGACGAACCGGAGAATGCATGAGAGGGGGGGGAAATTCCGTTCTCTTATCCTCCCTGAAAATTTTTATTCTTTTAATGTTTCTTTAATCTGCGGGAAATAAAATGAAGCTGTAAAACAGAAAACCGAAAGAAAAGGAGAGATTTCAGATATGAAAAAGAGATTCTATGCATGTACCGCGGCCCTGTTTCTGGCTGCCCTTCCCCTTGCCGCCTGCTCCAACCGACAGGCAGCCGTCCCGGAAACGCAGTCCATCGCCACTTCCCAGGAGGATCTGGCTTCCGGTTCCCAGGACACTGCGCTTAACGTAACACAGACCTCCACGGAGGAGACCACACCTTCCGCAGGGGACAGCGTGGAAATCGCCTCCCAGCCCTCCAGTGCGGCAAACGCCTTCATCAGTGAGGCAGATGCGAAAAAAACCGCCTTTGACCATGCGGGCGTCGCCGAAGCCGATGTGACCGGCCTGCGCGTGAAACTCGATTATGATGACGGCCGCCAGGTGTACGATGTGGAGTTTTATTCCGGGAATCAGGAATACGATTACGAAATCAACGCTGTGGATGGGACCATTCTTTCCTATGACAACGAAGTGGATTACCGGGAAGGCCAGGCCCAGTCCTCCTCCCAGACAGACAGCGCCGCCATCAGCGAAGACGAGGCAAAACAGGCCGCCTTTGGCCATGCGGGCGTTTCCGAGACCGATGTGACCGGCCTGCGCATCCGCCTGGATTATGACGATGGGCGCCAGGTATATGATGTGGAATTCTATTCCGGAAGTAAGGAATATGACTATGAAATCAGCGCTTCCGATGGTTCCGTCCTTTCCTTCGATCAGGAGATGGATGAATGGGCCGCCGCTCAGAACGCGGCCGGAACGCAGAATACGACCGGCCAGACCACTTCCATCACGGAAACGGACGCAAGAGCCCTGGCTCTGGAGCAGGTACCCGGCGCGACAGATGAAAATATCGTCAAATTTGCACAGGATTACGATGACGGCAGAACCGTCTACGAAATCGAAATCATCTATAACCGGGCGGAATACGACATTGAAATCGATGCGTCAACAGGAACGATTCTGAAGATGGAACAGGACTGATACGAACAGAAACCGGATGCAATCCGACAGGGGCGGCCGCAGGGCCGCCCCTTTTGCGGCTGTCCGGGCCGTCCGGCTGCTTTTCTCCTGCATTATTCTGCATCATTCTGCATTCTTCCTTTTAGTTTTGCAGGATTTACTTCATTTTCCACAACCTCCCGCTTCAACAAACGGGTCAGCGGATCGGAGGCACCGCTTTTTTCCGGTTCTGAATCTCCCTCACAGGATCACTTCCATCCCGATCTTCTGCGGCTTCAGCCCGCAGGCTTCATAAAATTTCATCGCCTTTTCATTGCAGCACCACACATTCAGCGTCACGTTATAACAGCCCTGCTCTCTCGCAAAGGCGAGCACGCTGTCATAGAGCGTCCTTCCGATATGCTGTCCGCGCAGATTCTCATCCACACACAGATCGTCGATATAGATCGTTTTAATATCCGTCATGATGTTGTGATTCTGATACTGCTGAAAGATACAGAAAGCGTATCCGAGCACCTCATCCTTTTCATCCACCGCCACGAAAATCGGCCGCAGATCGTCATGAATCAGCTTCTTCAGCTGTTCGTCCGTATATTTCTTCTGATCGTACCGGAACAGATCCGGCCTCCCGTCATGATGCACCTTTTCCACCTGCATCAGAAGCTCGTCAATCCGTTCCATATCTTTTTCCTGTGCTCTTCTTACTTTCATTTTCAATCTTCTCCTATATTTCCAGCAGGTCTTCACTTCCGCATCCCAGCACACGGCCGAGCCTTGCCACACTGAGGGCCTGCGCGCTGTTTATATTTCTTTGCCGCTGTTCCCAAAGCTGTATCTGTCTTACCGGAACGCCTGACAATTCCGCCAGTTCCCTCTGGGAAAGCCCTCTGCTGAGGCGGATCCGCTTCAGATTTGTCTGGGTATAACAGGCTTTCATCCGCTCTTCCATCTCATCCACAAACTGCATGATATCCATCTCATGAAACGCAGGATACATCAAAAGGACATCTCTGACCGAAACCGCCCTGTGAATCCGCTGAAAGCTCTTCGACGTATACCACTGGTAAAAAGCCAGCGCCCAGCCCGCCCAATACTCCGGCGACTTATCCAGATACATCTCATCCGGGATTTCCTCCCTTACAAGACCGCTTTTACAGATGATCTCCTTTACCAGCTCACATCCCGTTTTTCCGGCCACATAGGCGGGATTTCCGTGCTCGATCTGCTCTGCCACATCAGAAACCAGAAACATACTGAAAAAATCATCCGCATCGAAACCGTAGGAGTTCACCGCGAAATCCAGCATATCTCCCATAATCTTTTGCGCGGAGTCAAGATAGTCCGCATCGTAAGCGTAAATCCTCATTCTTCATTCCTTCTCTCATAATATCCAGAATAAACAGCTCGTTGATCTGTGTTGCTTTCTCTCTTTTCTTTCGATATTCTCTTCTGGCCTCACGTTCCCGTTCCAGCTTTTTCCCATAGTATTCTTCCGCGCTGACAAATTCACTTCTACCTCCATGCCGAAGCATTTACACTCCTCACCTTTTCATTATATCGCTTCAGCGATATAATAACAACCCGTTTTCTGCCATATCCGGCGGTCTGGAAAAATACGGAGGTCCATGGTAGAATAAAAGCCGGACGTTTTAATATGATTCTGTTCTGAAAGGGTGATTGCTATGGAAAATCTGATTTTCAGTCTGAATGCGACGGTACCCGTTTTTCTGATGATGCTTCTCGGCATGCTGTTTCGAAAGCTGGGCTGGATAGACGAGGCCTTCGCCTCAAAAATGAATCAGTTCGTGTTTCTCGTGCCGCTGCCCGTGCTGGTCTTTCACGATCTGGCGGCCGCAGATATCGGGGACGTGTGGAATTTTCGCTTCGTGGCCTTCTGCTTTCTCGTCACCGCGGCGAGCATCGCCATCTGTGCTGCTCTCTCCTGTTTTCTGAAAGAAAAGGCGCAGCGGGGAGAATTCATCCAGGCCTCCTACCGGAGCAGCGCGGCCCTGCTGGGCATTGCGCTGACCACGAATATTTATGGGGACGCAGGGCTGGTGCCGCTGATGATCATCGGCAGCGTGCCTCTGTATAACATCATGGCCGTTGTGGTCCTCTCCCTCACCTCTCCCGCCAAAGACGCCCCAAGAAAAGGGCTCTGGAAGAGCACGCTGAAGGGAATCATCACCAATCCCATCATACTGGGCATTGCGGCAGGCCTTCTCTGGTCCGTCCTCCGCCTTCCCTTTCCTCCCATTCTGGAAAAAACGGTTTCCAGCCTGGGCGATCTGGCCGCCCCGCTCGGGCTCATCGCCATGGGCGCCACCTTCCGGCTGGACAAGGCGGTGGGGCAGGCGAAACCCGCCATCGCCGCATCCCTCATCAAGCTTGTGGGCTTCTGCGTCCTCTTTCTTCCCCTCGCCGTCCGAATGGGCTTCCGGGAGGAAGAACTTGTCGCCATCCTCATCATGCTCGGCTCCGCCACCACGGTGAGCTGCTATGTGATGGCAAAAAACATGGGCCATGAAGGCACGCTCACCTCCAGCGCCGTCATGCTGACCACCCTGTTTTCCGCCTTCACCATCACCGGATGGCTGTTTTTACTGAAGAGTCTGGGCCTGCTGTGACGGGAGGAAAGATCCCGGCGGATGCGCCGTTTTCACAGCTGCTCTGCGGCCGGAACTTTCTGCCTCTGATGCCGGTTCACGGCTGCTGGCCTGCCAGAAGCTTTTCAATCAGGCCGGAGGCCTGACTTTTGGTGAGCTTTTTCACATCCCAGGTCACGGTCACATTTTTTTGCACAGCCAGCCGGGAAATGAAGCCGATCTGCTTCGGCGTGGCCGGAACATCCGCCGCGCCGGCAGCTCCCTGTCCCATCGTTCCGGAAGAGACAGACAATGCCGTCGGCTGAAAAAGCTGCGGCTGAAAGTTTTCATAATAATGGGCCAGCGTCTGATACAGCTTCGCCGTTGCCAGCGCGTCGTGATAGGCCCGGTGAGCGGAACTGTTCACGATGGAATACCGGGTGCAGAGCGCTTCCAGACTGTTGGACTGCCTGCCCTTATGTACGCTTCTGGCGATTTTCAGCGTATCGATCCCCTGCTTTTCAAAGGAAAGGCCGAACAGCTTCGCCTGATTTCTGACAAATCCGTAGTCAAAGGGAAGGTTGTGGCCGATGAGCACCTCGTCCCCGCAGAAATCCAGAAAAGCGGGAATCACCTTCTCCTTCGGCGCGGCGTCCTGAAGCATCTCATTGGTGATTCCGGTGATCTCCGTGATCCGCTCCGACACCGGCTCTGACGGCTTCACGAAGGTGATAAACCGGTCGCATACCTTTCCGTCATGCACCTTCAGCGCTCCGATCTCGATGATCTCATCCGACTCCGGGCTCAGGCCCGTCGTTTCCACATCAAATGCCAGATATGATTTCAACATTGCCGTTTTTTCCTTTTTTCGTTTCTTCCGTATGCCTATATGGTTTCCAGCTTCAGCAACCGTTTCGCATTTTCCGCAAAAATCAGCCGACGGTCCTCTTCTTCAATATGTTCCCCCAGCACCGCATGCACATACATTCCCGGATTGGTGATGGGATAATCCGTCCCGAACAGAAACTTCCCCGCTCCCGCCCTGCGGATTCCCTCCCGCACCAGCCCGTAACGGAACAGCCCCGTGCCGGACAGGTCCAGATACGCGTTTTCATATTTTTCCAGCCGCTGCAGATGCTTCAGAAAAAAATCCCGTTCGCCCGGATGGGCCGCCACGAAGGTGACGCCGGGATTTTTCGCGATCATGGCTTCCATCTGCTCCTGCTGCTCCGTCATCGTGTGATAGCTCACCACCATGCCGTATTCTCCTGCCAGCGCGAGGATCTCCTGCAGTCCCTGGCTGGAAAAATCCATTCCCGTCTCCGCCCAGCCGTGCATGTAGGGAACCAGCTCACCAATCAGACGAAAACCCTTCTGATGCATCCATTCCACCGTTTCCAGCGATTCCTTCACGAACGCGGGGTGAATGTGAAAACCCGGCGTATAAAAGTCTCCGTATTTCTCCTTCACCTGAAGGGCCTGCTCATTCAGCAGACGGAGCTGTTCAAAGCCCCTCGCCGGGTCAAAAGGCTCCCGGCTTAAGACTGAACCGCAGATATGACGGATCCCCGCCCGCCGCAGATCCTCTGCCGCCTCATCGGGCGTCAGGGAGAAGTCTTCCCGGTACATGCAGAAATTCTCCTCCTCCGACAGATAGGGATGTACATGAAAATCAATGATTTCGTAATCCGCTTCTCTTTCCCGCATTTCTCTCC
>CAJFMW010000078.1 GCA_904392525.1 uncultured Eisenbergiella sp. | reverse complement strand
GGCAGCTCAAAGCCGGATATAATATCCAGCAGGGCGTTGATTCGGAATATATTACGTGGCTTACCGTAGGGCCGCAGCCTACGGACACCACAACACTGATCCCGTTTTTCAAGGATCTGGAAGAATATGTGGAAGACTTCAAATACAAAAGAGTAACAGCAGATGCCGGATATGAGAGCGAAGAGAATTACGCATATCTGGAGAAGGAAAAGAAAGAGGCATTTATCAAACCCGCTAATTATGAGATTGGGAAAAGGCGTTCCTATCAAAACGACATCGGCAGGGCAGAAAATATGAAGTATGATCCAGAGGAGGACATTTACACCTGCCGCAACGGAAAAAGATTGAAGGTCAGTAAGGTAAAGAAAGAAAAAACTAAAACAGGATATGAAAGGGAAACGGCCATATACAGTTGTGAAGACTGCAGCGGATGTCCCTACAAAAGAGAATGTATCAAAGGGAACCACAGTAAAGTTCCATTCGAAGACAGGATGAAAAATTTGTATGTTTCCCGAAAGTTCAACCAGTACCGGGAGAAAGACCTGGAGAGGATTACCAGTGAAGAGGGGATACTGCTGCGTGTTAACCGGAGTATCCAGTCGGAGGGAAGCTTTGGAGATCTGAAAGAGGATACAGGCTTTCGAAGATTCCGATACCGTGGAAAAGCGAATGTAGAAGGGCAAAGTATTCTGTTGGCGATAGCACATAATATCAGGAAACTGCATCAAAAAATCCAAAACGGGAAAACCGGAACACATCTGTTTGAGATAAAGAAGAGCGCATAAATTTAGAGGGTTCAAAAGCGAAACAGACAGGGAAGGGGGAAGTCTGCGCATTTTCAAGGAGAAAGGCAGAAACAGACGGAGCATCTGGATATTTTCCTGAAATAATCGACAAAACAGGGGGCTGGTGCAGGATGAGAACGGTCAGAAGATGAGCAAATCCAAGGGCAACGCCATCGATCCCTTCGACGCTCTGGAGGAGTACGGCGCGGACGCCATCCGCTGGTACTTCTATTCCAGCAGCGCGCCCTGGCTGCCCAGCCGCTTCCACGGCAAGGCCGTGATCGAGGGACAGAGAAAGTTCATGGGAACCCTGTGGAACACCTATGCCTTCTTCGTCCTGTATGCGAACATTGACGATTTTGACGCCACAAAATATAAGCTGGAGTACGACAAGCTTTCCGTGATGGACAGATGGCTGTTAAGCCGCTTAAATACCCTGATCACCGAGGTGGATACCAGACTGGACAACTATCAGATCCCGGAGGCGGCGAGAGCCCTGCAGGATTTTGTGGACGAGTGTAGCAACTGGTATGTGAGAAGAAGCCGCGAGCGCTTCTGGGCAAAGGGCATGGAGCAGGATAAGATCAACGCCTACATGACCCTGTACACCGCGCTGGTGACGGTTGCCAAGCTTTCCGCACCCATGATTCCCTTCATGGCGGAGGAAATCTATCTGAATCTGGTTAAAGGACTGGATGCAGACGCTCCGGAGAGCGTGCATCTGTGCGACTATCCGTCGGCGGACGAAAGGTTTGTGGATAAGAAGCTGGAGGAGGACATGGAGGAGGTTCTGGATATCGTCGTCATGGGACGGGCCTGCCGGAATACCGCCAACATCAAGAACCGCCAGCCCATCGGAACCATGTTCGTGAAGGCAGAGCATGCCCTTGGCGATTTCTATAGAGAGATCATCGAGGATGAGCTGAACGTGAAAAAAGCGGTGTTCACCGACGACGTGAGAGACTTTACCACCTATACCTTCAAGCCCCAGCTTCGCACCGTGGGACCGAAATACGGCAAGCAGCTCGGCGGCATCCAGAAGACGCTGGCTTCCCTGGACGGAAACGCGGCCATGGACGAGCTGAACGAAACGGGCGCGCTCACCTTTGAGGTGAACGGCGTGCAGGTCAGCCTGACGAAGGAAGACCTTCTGATCGAAATGACCCAGAAGCCGGGCTACGTGTCCGAGGCGGATGCCAAATTGACGGTGGTGCTGGATTCCAACCTTTCCGAGGAACTGATCGAGGAAGGAAATGTGAACGAGATCATCAGCAAGATCCAGACCATGAGAAAGGAAGCGGGCTTTGAGGTAATGGATCACATCCGCGTTTCCTTCTCCGGAAACGACAGGATCGCGCAGGTGGCCCAGGCTAACCAGGACGCCATCGCCGGAAAGGTTCTTGCGGATTCCATCACGGCGGGAGAGACGTTTGGAACCGCGAAGGAATGGAATGTGAACGGTGAAAAGGTGACCATCAGCGTGGAAAAGGCGGAATAACAGCCGGAGGCTGAAGACGTCCGGGGACTGAAGACGTCCGGGGACTGAAAACGCTTGGGGCTGAAAATGACCGGAAGCTGAAGAGAACCGATAAAAATACGCCGTACAGCCTGAATTTCTTCCCGTTTTCGGAAAGAAATCAGGGCTGTGCGGCATTTTTATTGTAAAAAGAAAGGTTTTTTCAAAAAAGGTGTTTCCATATTTGATAAACTGTTGTAAACTATATCCGATATGCGTGAAATCAGAAGGGTGATAACCCGTGCATCCATTACATTTTAAAAGAGAATACGAAAAAAACGGAACGAGGAGGAAATCCATGCTTAAGAAACCGGCAGTTCAGAATTTTGACAAGGAGCTTTTCAAGAGAAGCGTTCTTTACAATATCAAGACGCTTTACCGCAAAACCCTTGAGGAAGCGACGGAGCAGCAGATCTTCCAGGCGGTCGCCTATTCTGTCAAGGATGTGATCGTCGATAACTGGATGGCGACCCAGAAGGAGTATGAGAAAAAGGATCCCAAGACGGTGTATTATCTGTCCATGGAGTTCCTGATGGGACGCGCGCTCGGAAATGATCTGATCAACCTGCAGGCCTACGACGAGGTCGCGGAGGCTCTGGAGGAGCTTGGCGTGGATATCAACGCGATAGAGGATCAGGAGCCCGACGCCGCTCTTGGAAACGGCGGTCTGGGACGGCTTGCCGCCTGCTTCCTGGATTCCCTGGCTACGCTGGGCTATGCGGCCTACGGCTGCGGCATCCGTTACCGCTACGGTATGTTCAAGCAGCAGATCCGCGACGGCTACCAGGTGGAGGTGCCGGACAACTGGCTTGCGGACGGAAATCCCTTTGAGCTGCGCCGTCCGGAGTATGCCAAGGAAGTAAAATTCGGCGGCTATGTGAACGTTTATGTGGATGAAAACGGCCGCAACTGCTTTAAGCAGGAGGGCTATCAGTCCGTGAAGGCCCATTCCCTACGACATGCCGATCGTGGGCTATGGAAACGGGATCGTGAACACGCTTCGCATCTGGGACGCGGAGGCCGTGGAATGCTTCAAGCTGGATTCCTTCGATAAGGGCGATTACCAGAAGGCGGTGGAGCAGGAGAACCTGGCGAGAAATATCGTCGAGGTGCTTTACCCCAACGACAACCATTACGCAGGCAAGGAGCTGCGCTTAAAGCAGCAGTATTTCTTCATTTCGGCATCCGTACAGGCTGCGGTCGCCAAATATATGCGTAAGCATGACGATATCCGGAAGTTCCATGAGAAGGTGACCTTCCAGCTCAACGACACCCATCCTACCGTGGCGATCGCGGAGCTGATGCGCATCCTGATGGACGACTATTATCTGACCTGGGAAGAAGCCTGGGAGGTGACCACCAAGACCTGTGCCTATACCAACCATACCATCATGGCCGAGGCGCTGGAAAAATGGCCCATCGAGCTTTTCTCCAGACTGCTTCCCAGAATCTACCAGATTGTGGAAGAGATCAACCGCAGATTCCTGGAGCAGGTGGCGAGACGCTATCCCGGCAACCATCAGAAGATCGCGAAGATGGCGATCATCTATGACGGCCAGGTGAAGATGGCCCACCTCGCCATCGTGGCGGGCTATTCCGTAAACGGAGTGGCAAGGCTTCACACGGAGATCCTGAAGAACCAGGAGCTGAAGGACTTTTACGAGATGATGCCCGAGAAGTTCAACAATAAGACCAACGGCATCACCCAGAGAAGGTTCCTGCTTCACGGAAATCCCCTGCTTGCCTCCTGGGTCAGCAATCATGTTGGCAACGACTGGATCACGGATCTTTCCAAAATCAGCGGCCTGAAGATCTATGCGGACGACGAAAAGGCGCAGCGCGAGTTCATGAACATCAAGTACCAGAACAAGGTGCGCCTTGCCAAATATATCCTGGAGCACAACGGCATCCAGGTGGATCCCCGCTCCATTTTCGACGTGCAGGTGAAGCGTCTGCACGAGTATAAGAGACAGCTTCTGAACATCCTGCACATCATGCACCTGTACAACGTGCTGAAGGATCATCCGGAGACCGATTTCTATCCCAGAACCTTCATCTTCGGCGCGAAGGCGGCGGCAGGCTATGTGAACGCCAAGCTGACCATCAAGCTGATCAACGCGGTGGCGGACGTGGTGAACAATGACCCGGCCATCGGCGGCAGGATCAAGGTGGTGTTCATCGAGGATTACAAGGTGTCCAACGCGGAGTGGATCTTCGCTGCCGCGGATGTGTCCGAGCAGATTTCCACGGCCAGCAAGGAGGCCTCCGGAACCGGAAACATGAAGTTCATGTTAAACGGCGCGATCACCCTTGGAACCATGGACGGAGCCAACGTGGAGATCGTGGAGGAGGTCGGCGCGGAGAACGCCGTGATCTTCGGCCTGTCCTCGGATGAGGTCATCCAGTATGAGAATTACGGCGGCTACAATCCGATGGAGATCTTCAACAACGATCCGGATATCCGCAGAGTGCTGATGCAGCTCATCAACGGAACCTTCGCTCCCTACGATACGGAGCTGTTCCGCCCGCTGTACAACTCCCTGCTGAACACCCAGAGCACCTCCAGGGCGGATATGTATTTCATCCTGAAGGACTTCAAGCCCTACGCGGAGGCCCAGAAGCGGATCGAAGCCTTTTACCGCGACGAGAAGGCCTGGGCGAGAAGCGCGATCCTGAACGTGGCCGGAAGCGGCAAGTTCAGCTCCGACAGAACCATTCAGGAGTATGTGGACGACATCTGGCATCTGGACAGGGTCGTGCTGCCGAAGGCGAAGGATAAGGTGAAGCTGTTTTAAAATAAAATGAGAGCGCCGGGAATTTTACGGCAGGAAGTAAGATTAGATAAAAGAGGTCCTGTGAAAAAGACGGAATTTTTTTCACAGGACCTTTTTGTACGAAGATTTATTTCTTACAGGACATGTCTGCCGGCTGGAAGATCAGGATTCGGATATTTTTTCCTGGAAGAATATCAGCATATTTTCCGGAGTGTGAAAAATGATCAATGGAAGTTTCAGAAATCCTTTTTTCCGCAGCATGAACAATGCAAAGATGCTAAAAGATTTCGGGAGCCGGAGGGCTGTCAGATCATCCAAATGAAAGGGTAGACTACATTATTTTATTAAGCTTCCAAGTTAATAATGGCGAATATTCCGGTGTGGCATGAGCCACCAGTCCAAACTAACGAAGCCGCCGGTTGATAGTTACTCAGCCTGAGCAGGATTCAGGCCATATAGCTCTTTCATGAAAATGACATAAAGTAAATTTGCGGGCCTTTGAGGTTGGAGTTTCTAAATCTTTTATCTAACCCTTGATGGAGCCTACAAAAACACCCTTTACAAAATATTTTTGAAGGAAAGGATATACACATAATATAGGGAGAGTGACAATTACTGTAATGCAGTATTTTACCAGCTCTCGGTAGGCAGTAGCGCCCTGTACGCTGTTTATGGAAACGCCGCCCGCGCTTCCGACAGAAGACATGGAGGAATCATTCATGACCAGAATTTCCTTTAACAGAAGCTGCAGAGGGTATTTATCGCGATCCTCCAACAGAACCATGGCATTAAACCAGGAGTTCCAGTTTCCTACAAGATAGTATAAAAAAATAACAGCGAGAACAGGTTTGGAAAGAGGGAGTATAACGTTTAAAAGGATATTCCCCTGAGAAGCGCCGTCAATAACTGCGGCTTCCTCCAATTCATAAGGAAGAGCCTGGAAGCCTGTACGCATTATAATCATATTCCATGTATTAAGCGCAGTTGGCAGAATCATAGCCCACAGATTATCATACAGACCAAGCTGCCTCATGAAGAGAAACCATGGAATTAATCCGCCGCCAAAAAACATGGTTATTGTGATGATAACCATAATGGCGTTTTTCAGCATTAAATCCCGGCGGGACAGCGTATAAGCGCCCATAATGGTCATAATCATATTGAGAACAGTGCCCAGGCCCACGTAGAGAATGGTATTTTTAAAACCGAGCAGGATGCTGTCGTCCTGAAAAACCAGTTTATATCCGCTCAGCGTAAAACCGAGAGGCTTAAAAAGAAGTCCCTGGTGAGCGATTAGTTCTGTGGGATTGCTTAAAGAAGCAAAAATAACGTGTAGTATCGGATAGAGACAAAGCAGGGTAAGAACGGTCAATACTATATAATTGAAACAATTGAATATCACATTTGCAGGAGCCCATTTTCCTATCTGAGCTTTTTTATTCATATTGGCTTCTCCTTAAAATATGCTAATTTCTGAATATTTTTTAGAAATCTTATTCGTCAGCCACAGAAGCAGGAAATTAATAACTGAGCTGAACAGCCCTACTGCTGTGGCAAAGCTGTAGCTTGCTTCCTGCAAACCACGCCGGTATACATAAGTCGCAATTACATCGGCTGTTTCATAGGTAAGGGGATTATATAATAAAATAATTTTTTCGTGTCCGGAGGCCATAAGACCGCCGACCGCAAAAATAAACAGGATGATAATGGTCGGCCGGATCTGCGGCAAGGTCACATGCCACATTTTTTTAAACCTTCCGGCGCCGTCGATTTCTGCGGCCTCATATAATCCGGGATCAATGGAACTCATGGCTGAAAGATAAATAATAGAATCCCATCCGATATTCTGCCATATACCTGAAAAAGTGTATATCGGTCTGAAAAGGCCGGCATAACCAAGAAGCGACGCATGTTCTGTGCCGGTGATAAAATTTGCAAGCTGCGTTAACACCCCGTTTGACTGAGTAAAAATATGAATCAGCCCACAGATAACCACAAGAGAAATAAAATGAGGCATGTATGTAATCGTTTGAACAATTCGTTTGAAGCGCATTGACTTTACCTCATTTAATAGTAAAGCCAGTAGAATAGGAGCGGTAAAGCCAAAAGCCAGCCCCCAGATATTTAGAAGGAAGGTATTGCGGACAAGGCGGAAAAAATATGGCCCTGTAAGGAAGTCTTTAAAATGCTTAAATCCTACCCATGCGCTTTTGGAAAATCCGAGAAGAGGCTTATAATCCTTGAATGCAATGAGAATTCCCCACATCGGGGCATAGCAAAAAACAAAATACCAGAGCAGGACCGGAAGAATTAAAAGATAAGCAAATGCGTTTTTTTTCAGATCCTTTTTCAGACGCATTCTGAAATTGAGAGGCTGTAAAATATTATTGTTTTTTTGAACAGCTTTCATCATAATCTCCAATCTTAAATGGTACAGGAACCGGTACACAATGGTACAAGAAACGATTGTGTACCGGTTCAGATTCATAAATAGTGAATATTAAGGATGCGGTCTATAGCATAACAGTCCAATTATCTTGCATTGTAGCGGTCGAGAGCCGTTTGATAGAGGGAAACGAGCTCATCTGCTCCCTGCGCCTTTGCCTGTTCAAGAAATTCGTCATAGGCATCCACTGGAAGCTGTCCCATTATAATCTTGGAAAAATATTCATTTCTCATGGTGGATAAAACTGTCCCAAGCTCGCCCTCTCTTGCAGCCTCCTCAGGAGTAAAGGTAACGGGAGGCATTGTTACAGAAGAATCCATGGATTCAGTCCAGTATTCCCGGATATCGCCGGAGTAGCTGCCTTCTGCCACGATCAGCGGATTAGAATTGTGTTCATCCCGGATGTCTGCAAAATCATGGATCCGATATTTCCAGATTAAATTACTTACCGGCTGATTATCCGGATCGTTATACATCAGACTTTCACTGTGATAGTAGGGCAGACCGTTTTCATCAATCAGATGTACATCTCCGTAGGAGCCGTAGTTGTAAATTTCCCATCCCTTTTTGGTATATGCAAAATCCAGAAAGGCGCAGGCGGCTTCAACATTTTCACACTGTGTTGTAATTGCGGCAGTAGAACCACTCTGTTTGAAGTTATGATAGGTCTGGCGGGAAACATCCCCTTTGTTCAGAACTGGGTTCAGGGCGGCTACAAAATCAATCCCGTTATCTTCCTTCCAATATCCCCACATGGTATCGGGAGAGTCCATAATAACAGCACAGTCGTCAGATACAGCCTCAGCCATCCTTTGATTAAAATCGGCCGTTGCCCAGTCGGTGTTAATCAGACCCTCTGCATACCAGTTCTGCATTGTTTCAAGATAGTCTTTCGCTCCTTCTGCGGCAGGCCCCCACGCGGCTTTTCCTTCATCATCCAAATACATCCAATCCCATACGCCAAAAGCTCCATTGATTGCTCCGGTAAAAATCTGACCATAAGTGGAGCCATAGTTCAAAGGCTGGGAATAACCTGCTTCCTTGCAGGCAACTAAAAAATCATGTAATTCATCAACGGTTTCAGGTACAGGAAGTCCTGTTTTATCCAAAGCCTCTTGTTTGATAAGAAGCCCGAACCAACACCATTCATTATAGGGCGCTTCACCATACACAGCTCCGAGCAGCCCTTCATCTGTCATGGAAGTCTTCCTTCTTTCCTCGTCAGAATTGCGCCACGCAGAATAATTTGGCATATATTCATCGACGATATCCGTAAGGTCAAGATAAGCGCCTTCATTTAAACCGGCCGCGATGCCTCCTGTATAGCGGTTGGCATCAACGATAATGTCAGGAAGCTCCCCGCTTGCAATCATTAAATTAAAATCGGTGGACTCTTCACCTAAAGTCGGTACAATGAAATTTAGATTGATGCCAGTCAGTTCCTCAACCTGATTAAAAACTCTCTGATCATTCAGGTCAGAACATACACTGGCCAGAATAGAATTACTGGGCATCCAGATATCCAGAGTGACCTCTTCCTTGAAGGGATAAGCCGAGTAATCATTTGGAATTGTTGTGTCAAAGACATCACCAAGATAGGTATCGTTTAAAGTGGTATTTACCAGTTCCGTTTCTTCGCTGGTTGGAGATGTATTGCCCCGTAGAGAGGTCAGATCCTCTGCATCGGATGAAGGTACGGAATCAGATTCCGAAACAGATTCCTGAACGGTTTCAGCCTCAGAAGCTGCGGGGGGGGTAGAAGCATTACTGGAAGCGTTTCCGCATGCTGATAGCATGGACGCTGCCATGGTAAGAACTAAAAAAGTGCTGACAAATTTTCCTTTCATGTTTACCTCCTTCGGTTGTGCTTTTTCTTACGTGTATTATGATAGTGCCGTAAAAACATAATTTCAATTAGACAAAATACACAAGATGAAACAAAACGGTTTGAACAAAATGCAAAAAATTAGAATGAAATAGAGTATATAAAATACTGAAAAAAAGAAATATGTGCAGCATATACATTAATAATCAAACTAATTTAGAAAAAATGCACATAGATTTTTAACCTTTAGTTTGATATCTTTGAAAACGACATTCTGGATTCTGCAATATATACATTTATTTTTGGTTGTGGATAATGCTTTTTCTTACTTGGACTTTTTGCATGCTCTTAATCCGGAATGCTTTTATAAAAGAATGAAACGGAGGAAATATGAAAAAACGCAAATATATTGCGCTTATTACAGTGACACTGATAATCATGTTTTTTGTGCTTTTGGAGGTAAATAGTTTGAAATTAAAAGAAAAATCAACATTAGAGGACACGGAGTTTGAATTTATTGATTTGCCGGAGGAAGCTGTTTTTCGCAATGACCTTGGAATAAGCGGAATTGGGGATCCTTTTGTGCTGAAGGCAGAAAACGGCGTTTATTACATGTACTGCACTTCCGCGCCGAACGGATTTTATTGCTGGAAGTCTGAGGATTTGGTACATTGGACGGATCGGAAATTGTGTTATGTAAGACAGACAGATTCCTGGTGCGTAGACTGCTTTTGGGCTCCCGAGGTTTATTTTTATGAAGGAAAATATTATATGTTTTATACCGCTAAAAATCGGGGGAAAAGCCTCCGTATAGGGCTGGCGGTATCCGACAGTCCTGATGGAATGTTTGAGGATACGAAAAATGCGCCTTTCTGGGATCCGGGGTATGCAGTCATTGATGCAAATGTGTTATTTGATGAGGATGGGAGCAAATATTTATTTTACTCGCGGGATTGCTCTGAAAACATGGAGGGTGGTATCTGGAAAAGTGAGATTTACGGCATTCGTCTGAGTGATGATCTGCTCTCGGTAAAGGGGGAGGCTGTAAAGCTGATCAGTCCCGAGCAGCAATGGGAAAAGGCTTCCGGAAATACTTGGTGGAACGAGGGACCAGAGGTTATTATCCATCAAAATAAATATTATCTGACGTATTCTGCTAACTGCTTTGCGAGCCCGTCCTACTCAATTGGATATGCCGTCTCTGATATGCCTCTGGGACCATATGTAAAAGCTTCGGAGAATCCGATTCTGACCTCAGGACTTCGTAAGGATGTGTCTGGACCGGGACACCATAGTTTTACAGTATCTCCAGACGGAACGCAGCTATGGGCTGTTTATCATTCTCATACTGATCCGCTGAATCCAAGTGGAGATCGGAAGGTCAATATCGACCGGGCAGGCTTTACAGAGGATGGCAAGCTGTTTATAAATGGCCCGACCAGTGGGCTGCAGCCGGTCCCCTCGCGGAACGGGCTGGCTGATGTGACAGGATTATTTAGTGCGGAGGATGCGCGTTTGACGGATGGATTTGTCACCATCTATAAGAAGCAGAAAGATGGTGAAATTGCATTGGAGAAAGATGAGAATGGGTATTTAAAGGTAGTATTAGAGGCGGAGAACAGTATTCCAATTCATGGGGTAGCTATATACCCGGGAGCAGACAGGATGAAAGATTTCAGAACTGTCAGGCTGTGTTTCGATGGAAGACTATATTCGAAGGAATATCAGTTTAATGATGATGAGGTCTCTCCGCTGATCCTTGGCTTTGATAATAAGAAAGTAAAAAGTATAGAATTGATATTCACTCTGAAAGAAGGGGTTAAGAGTTCCGGCTTATCAGAAATTAGAGTTTTGGCTTTGGGAGATGCTTGATAATAAGCTTTGAAGGATTTCTTTGTTGGATTTCCATATTGGGGTAAAGCCGAATGGCTTTACCCCGGTTGGCAGAAATTCAGAATGGGAGGAAAAATGAATTTAAATTATACGGTTATACGGGGAGTGAGTGGTCTTGCAGAATTATCAGACGCTAAGACGAGATCTGTAAGCCCGGAAAATTTTACGGGGGAAAAAGGAATGGGCGGCCGGGCCGAAACCGGAACAGGAGCGGAATGTGCGAGAGAACTGGGGAAGGGATGGAAGATTTCACCGTCCATCAGTATACCGGCGAAAACAGGTGTAACTCTTGCAAAACTGAAAGGGCCGGGAGAAATCAAGCATATCTGGCTGACTTGCCCCAATCAGGACTGGAGAGATTTGATCTTGCGTTTCTATTGGGATGATGAGGAAAATCCTTCCGTAGAAGTCCCTGTAGGAGACTTTTTCTGTGAGGGATGGTGTGAGAAAGCTAATCTTTCTTCTCTGGCGGTATGTGTCAATCCTTCAGGTGGAATGAACAGCTATTGGGAAATGCCTTTCCGTAAAAACGCGCTTATTACGGTGGAAAACAGATCGGAGCATACCAGTGTGCTATACTATCAGATTACCTATGAACAGAAGGCGGTTTTAGAAAATGCAGGATACTTCCATGCGCAGTTTCACAGAAATAATCCGTTAAAATATATGGAGGATCATGTGATTCTGGACAGAGTCCGGGGAAAAGGCCATTACGTGGGAACTTATCTGGCATGGGGGGTCCACAGCAATAATTGGTGGGGGGAAGGAGAAATTAAATTTTATATGGATGGGGATGGCGAATACCCGACGATCTGTGGAACGGGAACAGAAGACTATATTGGGGGAGCTTGGAATTTTGAATTCCCCAAAGGGGAATACGGCGTCTTTTCGACCCCATACAGCGGTCTGCATCAGGTAATTAAGCCGGATGGATTGTACAGGAGTCAGCAGAGATTTGGAATGTACCGTTGGCATTTGACAGATCCGATTCGTTTTGATACAGATTTGCGTGTTACCATCCAGGCATTAGGCTGGAGGTCAGAGAACCGCTATCTTCCTCTGCAGGATGATATTGCGTCAGTGGGGTTCTGGTATCAGACAGAGCCTCATGCCTCCTTTCCGAAATTACCGGGTAGAGATGAACTGGAAGTTATTTGAGATTAAAAATAATCAAGTTGAAAGATGCTGATTGGAACAGATATATAATATGCAGGATAGATGATTCAAGGATAGTTGCTATAAAAGAAGGAAATGCTCAGGCAACCCCAATTGTCATAACGCTGCCCGAAGGGTATACTGTTGGTGGAGGTTTTGGTTCAGTGCAGAAGTTTGCTGGAGCTGCCTTCGCGGCCAAGGAAAATCAACATAAAAAGTAAAAGGAAAAAATATTAACGTAAGGATGCTGTTTTGAATAATGGGGCTGTCGCACTAAGTAATTAGTGCGATGGCCCCGTTTCTATTTCTAATAAACCAAATGCCGGGCTAAACAAAGCCCGGCAAAAGGTGTAAAATATA
>CAJFMW010000077.1 GCA_904392525.1 uncultured Eisenbergiella sp. | reverse complement strand
CTCCATTTTCAACTGGATTTTTCCATTCTTTGAAAATGTTTCATTAAACCCGGACACGGTCGTTCTAATGGAAACATACAAATGTATTCTATAGGACGTCTTCGTTTCTGTCAATACATATTTTGTTTGATTTTGCAAAAAATAAAAAGCGTTGATGGTTATGCAGGCATAATTTAAAGTAAAGAAAAGAGCGGGAGAGTACAGATGAGTTGTTTTCAGGTGAGAACAGACCTGGCTCTGGAGGCCAGAGAGGGTATTACGGATGCGGACGGGGAGCTGAGAGGGGTCCGGGTGGAGGAATACCGGAATGAAAAGAGCGAGGTGAGCATCACAAAGGTCATCATCGATACCAGAAACGGCGCAAAAGCGATGGGGAAGCCCATGGGAACCTATATCACTCTGGAGGCTCCGGGCTTAAATGAGCCGGATGAGGATTACCACAGGGAGGTTTCCGAGGAGCTGGCGAAGCAGATCCGTTCTCTGCTTCCTGAGGGGAAGGAAGAGAAATCCGTTCTGGTGGTGGGGCTTGGCAACCGGGATGTGACGGCGGATGCGCTGGGGCCGGAGGTGGTGGATAATCTTTTCATCAACCGGCATGTGGTGCTGGAATACGGAAAAGCAGCCTATGGAAAAGAAAAGATGAATCTGATCAGCAGCCTGGTTCCGGGCGTGACAGCGATGACGGGAATGGAAACCGCCGAGATCATCAAAGGGGTGGTGGAGCAGACGCAGCCGGATGTGGTGCTTGTGGTGGACGCCCTTGCGGCGAGAAGCACAAAGCGGCTGAACCGCACCATCCAGATTTCCGATACGGGAATCCATCCCGGCTCCGGTGTCGGAAATCATCGGAACGCCATCACCAAGGAGAGCCTGGGAATCCCGGTGATCGCCATCGGTGTGCCGACGGTGGTGGATGCGGCCACTATTGTGGGGGATGCGATTGAAAGCATGATACGGGAAAACGGAGAGAAAAACTCACTTTTTCGCCGGGACCATCCCAAGGCGATTTCCGAACTGAACAATATGTACGTGACGAGTAAGGACATTGATGAAACGGTGAAGCGGCTGAGCTTTACCATATCGGAAGCCATTAATATCGCGCTCCAGATTGCCTGACACGGCATAAAGAGGAACCAGAGCCGCATATATTTCCCTATGAGCGGAAAAGGGAACGGGAAAAGGATTTTTCATATTTTCGTGCTGGTTCTTGCGGGAATCGCTTTGATGGACCTTCTGTTTCTGCAGGGAGGGGACCGTCAGGAGGACGGGGAAAGCGGAAACGGCTTTTCCTGGAAGGCGGTCCTTGCGGAGAAGCTTGGACAGGAGGTTCTCGATGTATGGCTTCCCGCTTTTTCATTTGCCGGACAGAACGGAGCACAGAGTGGAGGTGTTCTTCAGGATATTATCGGGCAGCAGTCGCCTCTTCTGGCCTACGGGCTGGAAGACGGAAGCAATATGGACGGGCTGCAGACGGAAAGCGGCAGCCTGCGGGAAAAATTTCTGCAGCAGGAGGGAATCAGCGAGGATGAAGAAAGCGAAACAGGGGACGCCCTTGAGATGCCGCAGACGGAGGAAGGGAAGCTGCGTCTGGACGAGGAGACGCAGAAGAAGCTTCAGGAGGAAAATCAGACAGGCAGGGGAGTCGGAGAGGAAAACGCACAGGACGGCATACAGGGGGAGGTATCCGGAAACGGAATGGAGACGGTTCAGGGAGAAACAGCGGGGGAAGACGCTTTTGGTTTCGTAAAGGCGCAGGTACGTTCGCAGGAATATGACTGGAGCTACTATCAGGATTTTGACGCGCTGATCAAGGGTTTTTATGCGGTGGACGCCACCACGGAGGCGAGTCCGGATCAGATGCAGCTGGATCAGCTTCTGGGTAAGGATCTGACCATTGAAAAGAATCCGGATGTTCCGCAGATCCTCATTTATCATACCCATTCCCAGGAGACATTTGTGGATTCCGTGCCCGGGGATACCGCTGACAGCATCGTGGGAGCGGGAGAGCTTCTGGCTCAGATTCTGCGGGAAGAATATGGCTATAACGTCGTCCATGATACGGGGGAATATGATGTGGAAAGCAGGGATAATGCCTATTCGGTTTCCCTTCCCGCCATCGAGCAGATCCTGGCGGAGAATCCCACCATCGAGGTGGTGATCGATCTGCACAGGGATGCGGTGCTGGAGGGAAAGCTGGTGACGGAGCTGAACGGAAAGCCCACGGCCACCTTCATGTTTTTCAATGGCCTGTCCTACACGAAGGCGGCGGGAAACATCGCCTATCTGGAAAATCCTTACATAGATGAAAATCTGGCTTTTTCCTTCCAGATGCAGGTGATCGCCAATGAGTACTATCCGGGTCTGACCAGAAGGATCTATCTGAAGGGCTACCGATACAATATGCATCTGCGCCCCAGAAGCCTTCTGATCGAGCTTGGTGCCCAGACCAATACGGTGGAGGAGATCATGAACGCCTGCGCGCCCATCGCGCATATTCTGGATATGGAGCTGTCGGGAGCCGGAGCGTCCTGGAGGCAGCAGGAGGGAGGGCAGGAGCAGGCGGGGGATTGACCGAAACCGCCGATTTTGCTATACTTGGCATGTCCGTACAAGAAAGTACGGCGTTTTTATAAAAACGACGAAAGACCTTCGGCCTGCTTTTCCATATGCAGAGCCGTACAGAAATGAGGAGAACATGTCCATAGATCAGAGCAAAATCAGAAATTTTTGTATCATCGCCCACATTGACCACGGCAAATCCACGCTGGCGGACCGGATCATCGAGAAAACGGGTCTGCTCACCAGCAGGGAGATGCAGGAGCAGGTGCTGGACAACATGGATCTGGAGCGGGAAAGAGGAATCACCATCAAGTCCCAGGCGGTGCGCACCGTCTATAAGGCAAAGGATGGGGAGGAATACATCCTGAACCTGATCGATACGCCCGGCCATGTGGATTTTAATTATGAGGTGAGCCGGGCGCTGGCCGCCTGTGACGGGGCGGTACTGGTGGTGGATGCGGCCCAGGGAATCGAGGCGCAGACGCTGGCGAATGTGTATCTGGCGCTGGATCATGATCTGGATGTGTTCCCCGTCATCAATAAAATTGACCTGCCAAGCGCAGAACCGGAGCGGGTGAAGGAAGAGATTGAAGATGTGATCGGCCTGGAGGCCCATGATGCCCCTCTGATTTCCGCCAAAAACGGCATCGGAATTGAAGAGGTGCTGGAGGCCATCGTGCAGAGGATACCGGCTCCGCAGGGCAGCCCGGACAATCCGCTGCAGGCGCTGATTTTTGACTCTCTTTATGATTCCTACAAAGGAGTTATCATTTTCTGCCGGATCATGGAAGGGCGCGTGGCCAAAGGAACCAAAATCCGCATGATGGCCACCGGCGCACAGGAAGAGGTGGTTGAGGTAGGCTATTTCGGCGCGGGACAGTTCATTCCCTGCGACGAGCTTTCCGCCGGCATGGTGGGCTATATCACTGCCTCTATCAAAAACGTGAAGGATACCCAGGTGGGCGACACCGTGACGGATGCGGACAGGCCCTGTGCAGAGCCCCTTCCCGGCTATAAGAAGGTTCAGCCCATGGTTTACTGCGGCATGTATCCGGCGGACGGCGCCAAGTATCCGGATCTGCGGGACGCGCTGGAAAAGCTGCAGTTAAACGACGCCTCCCTTTTCTATGAGCCGGAAACCTCGGTGGCGCTGGGCTTCGGCTTCCGCTGCGGCTTTCTCGGTCTGCTGCATCTGGAGGTTATTCAGGAGCGGCTGGAGCGGGAATACAATCTGGATCTGGTGACCACCGCTCCGGGTGTTGTCTACAAGGTGCATAAGACGGACGGAGAGGTGATCGAGCTGACCAATCCCTCCAATCTGCCCGACCCGTCCGTGATTGAATACATGGAGGAACCCATCGTGAGCGCGGAGATCATGGTGACCAGCGACTACATCGGTTCCATCATGGAGCTGTGCCAGGAGAGGCGCGGCCGTTATCTGGGCATGGAATACATGGAAGAGAAGCGTGCCCTCCTGAAATATGAGCTGCCGCTCAATGAGATCATCTATGATTTCTTTGACGCGCTCAAGTCCCGTTCCCGCGGCTATGCCTCCTTTGACTATGATATGAAGGGCTATGAGCAGTCGGAGCTGGTGAAGCTGGATATCCTGATCAACCGGGAAGAGGTGGACGCGCTGTCCTTCATCGTGCATAAGGACAGCGCCTATGAGCGCGGCCGCAGGATGTGCGAGAAGCTGAAGGATGAGATTCCGAGGCATCTGTTCGAGATTCCCATTCAGGCGGCGATCGGAAGCAAGATCATCGCGAGGGAAACGGTGAAGGCGCTCAGAAAGGACGTACTCGCCAAGTGCTACGGCGGCGACATCACCAGAAAGAAGAAGCTTCTGGAAAAGCAGAAGGAAGGCAAGAAGCGCATGCGCCAGGTGGGAAATGTGGAGATCCCGCAGGAGGCCTTCATGAGCGTGCTGAAGCTGGACGACAGGAAATAGACGCAGGAACGGCAAATGCATCTGCCAGTTCCCGAAAGACAGTCAGGCGGGTGCCCGTGCCGGATTCAGGCCGTAACACTTTCCTTACGTGCCGGTCAGCAAGTGACCGGCACTGGCCTTAACAGTAACGTGCGGGCATCCGTCGCTGCATCCATCCCCAAAAGAGGTTGCAATCCTGAACTTTTTCTGGTATGGTAAAAAAGTAAACGGTTGAAATATGAGAAAAGATCCAATCAATGACAATGCCCTTTTAAGCCGGGGGAAAAAGCCTCTCGGCATCTATGTTCATATCCCCTTCTGCATTCGAAAATGTCTGTACTGCGATTTCCTTTCCGCCCCGTCCGATGACGCGACAAGAGAAAGTTATGTGAATGCCCTTCTTGCTGAGATTGACGCGCAGGCGCCGCTGTACGAAGGCTTTCAGGTGCATACCGTTTTTTTCGGAGGCGGGACGCCGTCCCTGCTCATGCCGGAACAGACTGCGACCATTCTGGAACGGCTGTATCAGCGGTTTTCCTTTTTGCCGGAAAAGGAGATGGAAATTACGCTGGAGGCCAATCCGGGAACGCTGACGGAAGAGAAGCTGCGGGCCTGGAGAAAGGCCGGTGTGAACCGTCTGAGCATCGGGCTGCAGTCCGCCCATGACGAGGAACTGAAAAGCCTGGGCAGAATCCATACCTGGAAGGAGTTCCTGTGGGGGTATGAGGCGGCAAGAAGGGCAGGCTTTTCCAATCTCAACATCGATCTGATGTCGGCCCTTCCGGGACAGAGCGTGGAGAGCTGGATGGATACGCTGGAAAACGTTGTGGAACTGCGGCCGGAGCACATTTCCGCATACAGCCTGATCATTGAGGAGGGAACGCCCTTTTACGACTGGTACGGCCCGCAGGACGCCGCGTCAGAGGAACGACAGATAGGAGAAAGAAAACCGCTTCCTTCCGAGGAAGAGGACCGGCTCATGTATGAACGGACGGGGGAGTACCTGGCCAAAAAGGGATACGGACGCTATGAGATCTCCAATTATGCGCTGCCGGGCTTTGCCTGCCGGCATAACCTGTCCTACTGGGAACGGACGGACTACGCGGGCTTCGGCCTGGGAGCGGCATCCCTCAGGGAAAACGTGCGCTGGAGCAATACGGCGGAGCTGGCGGAATATCTCGCCCATGCCGGTCAGACGGGGGAAGAGACCCGGATCAAAAAAGAGATGACCCGGCTTTCCATACAGGATCAGATGGAGGAATTCATGTTCCTGGGGCTTCGTAAGACGGAAGGGGTGAGTGCTTCCGCATTTGAGAGATTATTTGGAAAGCCTCTGGAAGCGGTGTACGAAGAGCCGGTTGAACGGCTGATCCGGGAAGGGCTTTTACTCCGGTACCGGAAGGCGGACGGATCCGTCTTTTTCAGGCTGAGCGCCAGGGGGATCGATGTGAGCAACTACGCCCTCGCCATGTTTCTGTTCTGAGGGCAGTTCATTCCCCGGGCGTTGGGGCCGCCTGATTCTGACAGACCGCAAATCCGCCGGGGTACTGGCACTTTGAAGCCCGGGGCCTCATAGAATAGTATTAAACTGACTATGGGGGCTCCTTTTGAAAACCTTTCTGAAACCATTGTCCAAAGAAGAGGAAAGAGAGTGCCTTGAGGCACTTGGGGGGAGTGACGGCGTAAAAGCCAGGGAGGCCAAGCAGAAACTGATAGAACGAAATCTGCGGCTGGTAGCCCATATCGCGAAGAAGTATCAGAACGTGGATGAGGACATGGAGGATCTGATCTCGATCGGCACCATTGGGCTGATCAAAGCGGTGGATTCCTTCGACGCCGCGAAGAACAGCAAGCTTGCCACCTATGCGGCCAGGTGCATCGACAATGAGCTTCTGATGATGCTTCGAAGCAAGAAAAAAACTTCCCGGGAGGTCTCCCTTTACGAACCCATCGGCACAGACCGGGAGGGGAATGAAATCAGTCTCCTGGATGTGACGGCACAGGAAATGCCGGATATCGTGGAACGGCTGGAGCTGGAACGAAGTCTCGGAAAGCTTGCCGGCATGATCGATTCCCTCCTGACGGAACGTGAGAAGGAAATCATCTGCCTGCGATACGGCCTCCTGGGCGGAGAGGAAGTGACCCAGCGGGAAATCGGGAAAAAGCTGGATATCTCACGAAGCTATGTTTCCAGAATCGAAAAAAGAGCGCTTTTGAAGCTGAGGGAAGGCTTTGAAAGACAGGAAAACGACAGTTCTTATACCAAATCTTAAAAAAGTTTCTGAAAAAATCCATGTAAAAATGAAAAAGGAAATACGAGAGGAGGAAGTGCGGGGAATGTACAGCACAATCATAACCGGAGGACTACACGGGCTGGACTGTTATCTGGCCCGTGTAGAGGTGGACTGCTCCAGAGGCCTGCCCGGCTTTGAGATGGTGGGGCTTCTGGGAAGTGAGGTGAAGGAGGCCCGAGAAAGGATCCGTGTGGCGCTTCGCAATGCGGAGATTGAGCTGCCTCCCATGCGGATCACCGTGAATATTTCACCCGCAAGCCTGCATAAGGCAGGAACCTTTTATGACCTGCCTGTGGCGGCGGGAATTCTGGCCGCGCAGGGACTGATCCTGTCGGAAGACGTGGAACGGGTCATGATCGCGGGAGAACTGGGGCTGAATGGAGAGGTCAGGCCGGTGCGGGGCATTCTTCCCATGGTGCTGGAGGCCAGAAGGCAGGGGCTGGAGCGCTGCATCATTCCGGAAGAAAACGTGGAAGAAGCGCGTATGGTGGATGGAATCCGCCTGCAGGGGATCCGCGAACTGAGAGAGCTTGCGGACGCGATCCGTGAAAAGGAAGGGAGAGCGCCGAACAGAAAGAGGAAGTTTTCGGATCAGGCCGTACAGGGGCCGGATTTCGGGGAGATCCGGGGACAGGAAGGGGCAAAAAGAGCCGCCGCCGCTGCGGCGGCCGGGTTTCATCATATGCTCATGATCGGTCCGCCCGGAGCGGGGAAAACCATGATTGCGCGCTGCCTGCCCTCCATTCTGCCGCCGATGTCGGAGGAGGAACGGCTGGAGGCGGCCTCCATCTACAGCGTCGCGGGGCTTCCGGCAGTCAGTTTCCTGCGCGGAGGCGGCAGGCCCTTTGTGGCACCTCATCATACGGTGACGGGACATGCGCTGACCGGAGGAGGGCAGGTGCCGAAGCCGGGTGCCGTCAGTCTGGCGCACAGAGGCGTTTTGTTTCTGGACGAGCTTGCGGAATTCAAAAGGGCGACGCTGGATCTGCTCCGTCAGCCGCTGGAGGAAAAGCAGGTCCGGATCATCAGGAGCAGCGGGACCTATTGTTATCCTGCCGATTTCATGCTGGTGGCGGCAATGAATCCCTGTCCCTGCGGATATTATCCGGACCGGAACCGCTGCCGCTGTACGCCCGGCCAGGTGGCCCGGTATCTGTCAGGTATCTCGGGCCCCATTCTGGACCGTATGGATCTGTGCGCGGAGGTGGAGCGGGTGGAGTTTGCCGCGTTGATGAAGCAGGAAGGCGGAACGGAAATGAACAGCGCCGGACTGCGGACCGCGGTGATGGAAGCGAGGGAGCGTCAGGAATGCCGTTTCAGACAGGATCCCCTGCTGCGGGGAAGTATCCGGTACAATTCCCAGATGGGACAGAGGGAGCTGAACCGCTTCTGCGCACTGGGGATGCCGGAACAGCAGTTTTTGGAGCTGATGTTCGACAGGCTGGAGCTGACGGCCCGTTCCTGCCACCGCCTTCTGCGGGTGGCGCGGACGCTGGCGGATCTGGACGGGGAGGAAAGAATCGGAAAGGTGCATCTGAGTGAGGCGGCATGCCTGCGTCTTACCGCCGGAAAATACACAGGAGCATTGCAGGCATGAAGGGAGTGACAGGATGGGAGAAATGGAAATTCTGAAGGAGCGGGCATTTTTTCACTGGCTATATAATATAGAAGGAATAGGGCGGAAGACCATCCGGAGGCTGATGGACGCGGTGGGGAGCGCAGAACGCGTGTTTTATCTGGAGGAAGAAAAGCTTCTTCTGCTGCTTTCTCCGGCTCAGCAAAAGAAGCTGCTGGAGACGAGGAGCCGGGCGCGTATCCGTCAGGAATATGAAATGATTAGAAACAGAGGAATGGATCTGTATCCGGCATCGGACCCTCTTTATCCGAAGCGTCTGCTTCCGGTCCCGGACAGGCCGGAGGCCATTTATGTAAAAGGGAAGCTGCCGCAGGAGCAGATTCCGGCGGTTGCCGTGATCGGCGCCAGGGTCTGTTCGGCCTACGGCGCGTATCTGGCGGAGCAGTTCGCTGCCGCTCTGGCGTCCGCAGGCGTGTGTACCATCAGCGGGCTGGCGCGGGGGATTGACGGAATCGGACAGCGTGCAGCGCTGCAGGCCGGAGGCACGACCTGCGCGGTGCTGGGCTGCGGGGCGGATATCTGTTATCCGCCGGAAAACCGTCAGCTGTACGACCGCATCGAAAGGCAGGGAGCCATCATTTCCGAGTATCCGCCGGGCACGCCGCCGAAGGCAGGGCTCTTTCCCCAGAGAAACCGGATCATCAGCGCGCTCGCGGATCTGGTCCTGGTCATCGAAGCGAGGGAGAAAAGCGGGACGCTGATCACCGTGGACATGGCGCTGGAACAGGGAAAGGAGGTATGGGCCGTGCCGGGAAGAATTACGGATGAACTGAGCCGTGGCTGCAACCGGCTGATCTGGCAGGGGGCCTCACCCGCCCTTTCTCCGGCGGCCCTGCTGGAGGAGCTTCAGAAGTTCTCCGCATTTCCGTGCAGGGAGACAGCAGGAAGCGAAAGCGATGGCCGGAAGAAGGCTGGCGGAACAGGCGGGGGAACGGACCGGACAGATGCGGGAAGAATTTCCTCCGACGCGGATCCCTTACGTACAGCGGTTCTGGATAGGCTGGACTTTTCAGCCGTATCTCCGGAGCGTCTGTATGAGGAGTTGAAGGCATCGGGGGTATCCTGCAGCCTGACGCAGCTCATGCAGCTTCTGGTGGAACTGGCGCTGGAGGGAAGGTGCGTGCAGGAAGGGAACCGGTTCCGCGCCGGGATGCCGTAGACGGCACGGAATCGGTGACAGAAAAGGGGATCCGTTTCGGATTTGTCTGAAAGATTCTGTAAATTATGGTGGAATCCCTTATTTTTTTATAAAATTTCTTGCAACGGCCAAAAATATGGTGTATAGTGATTCACGATTGCTGGTCTTCCGGCGCTTTTTCGACAGCGCAGGGAGAGAAAGAAAAATGCCGCCTGCGGCGGCAAAAAAAGAGGCCGGCATGAGCCTGAGGCTCCTGCTGAAACAAGATGCCGCCTGCGGCGGCAATATAAGAGGTAGTTATGGCAAAATATCTTGTAATAGTGGAATCACCTGCAAAAGTGAAAACGATCAAGAAATTCCTTGGGCCGAATTATGAGGTGGCGGCGAGCAACGGACATGTGCGCGACCTGCCGAAGAGCAAGCTTGGAATTGATGTGGAGCACGATTACGAGCCCAAATATATCACGATCAGGGGGAAGGGAGACATTCTCGCGAATCTTCGCAAGGAAGTGAAGAAGGCGGAAAAAATCTATCTCGCAACGGACCCTGACCGGGAAGGAGAAGCGATTTCCTGGCATCTGATGGAAGCGCTGAACTTAAAGAAGAGCGGGAAAAAAGTTTACCGGATCACCTTCAACGAGATCACGAAGAACGCGGTAAAGGAATCCCTGAAGCATCCCCGGGAGATCAATATGGACCTGGTGGACGCGCAGCAGGCGAGAAGAGCGCTGGACCGCATGGTGGGTTACCGCATTTCTCCGCTTCTGTGGTCCAAGGTAAAGCGCGGGCTTTCCGCCGGACGCGTGCAGTCTGTCGCCCTGCGCATGATCTGTGACAGAGAGGACGAGATTGCGGCATTCATTCCGGAGGAATACTGGACGCTGGACGCTTCCTTTAAGGTTCCGGGAGAGAGGAAGCTGCTGACCGCAAAGTATTACGGCACGCCGCAGCAGAAGGTGAACCTGACCAGCCAGGCGGATGTGGAGCGGGTGATCGGCGAGCTTGCCGGCGCCGATTACCGGGTGAGCGAGGTGAAGAAGGGGGAGAGGATCAGAAAGCAGCCTCTGCCGTTCACCACCTCCACCCTGCAGCAGGAAGCCAGCAAGGTGCTGAATTTTTCTACCCAGAAAACCATGCGGCTGGCCCAGCAGCTCTATGAAGGCGTAGATATCAAGGGAAACGGCACGGTGGGTGTGATCACCTATCTGCGTACCGATTCCACCCGTGTCTCGGAGGAAGCGGAGCATCAGGCAGCCGATTATATTGAAAAGACCTACGGCCCCCAGTACGCGGGAGAAAAGACCCAGGCGAAGCAGAGCGGATTAAGTCAGAAAATTCAGGACGCCCATGAGGCCATCCGCCCCACGGACATCGAGCGGACGCCCACCGAGCTGAAGGAATCCCTTTCCAGAGATCAGTTCCGGCTGTATCAGCTCATCTGGAAGCGTTTTGTGGCGAGCCGGATGACGCCTGCCAGATACGAGACGACCTCGGTGAAAATCGATGCGGCAGGCCACCGCTTCACGGTGTCCGCGAGCAAAATCTCTTTTGACGGCTTCATGAGCGTATATACGCAGGACGAGGATGAAAAGGCGGAAGGCAACATACTCGCCGGAAGCATCGATATGGATACGAAGCTTACCTTCGACAGCTTCTCCCAGGCGCAGCACTTCACCCAGCCCCCGGCTCATTATACGGAGGCGAGCCTGGTGCGCGCGCTGGAGGAGCAGGGAATCGGACGTCCCAGCACCTACGCGCCCACGATCACCACGATTCTTGCGCGAAGGTATATTGTCAAAGAAAATAAAAATCTCTATGTCACCGAACTTGGTGAGGTGGTGAACAACATGATGAAGGAGGCGTTTCCCAGCATCGTGGATGTGAATTTCACCGCCAACATGGAGGCGCTTCTGGACGGCGTGGAGGAAGGCAGCGTAAAATGGAAGACCATCATCGAGAATTTTTATCCCGACCTGGACAGCGCCGTGGAGCAGGCCCAGAAGGATCTGGATCAGGTGAAAATCGCGGATGAGGTTTCCGATGAAAAGTGCGAGCTGTGCGGCAGAAACATGGTGATCAAATACGGCCCGCACGGACGCTTCCTGGCATGCCCGGGCTTTCCGGAGTGCCGAAACACCAAGCCCTATTTTGAAAAAATCGGTGTGCCCTGCCCGAAATGCGGAAAGGACATCGTTCTGAAAAAAACGAAAAAAGGACGTAAATACTACGGCTGTATAGGCAATCCGGACTGTGACTTCATGGTATGGCAGAAACCGTCCAGGGAAAAATGCCCCAAATGCGGCTCTCTGATGCTGGAAAAGGGGAATAAGCTGGTCTGCTGGAACGAGGAATGCGGAACCGTTATGGAGAAGAAGGAAAACTGACCGCTTTTGCGTTGCAGAGGGGATATGCCTGTGTTAAAATAGATTCATTACAAAAGAGGCGTCCTGGCGGAGGGAAGATAGATGAGTAGCGTTCAACTGCTGGATAAAACACGGAAAATCGGGAAACTGCTGCACAACAATAATTCCAGTAAAGTTGTGTTCAATGATATCTGCAGTGTGCTGAGGGAGATCCTCGCCTCCAATGTGCTGGTGATCAGCCGTAAGGGAAAGGTCCTGGGAATCGGGAACCTGGCTGGAGCGGCGGCCGCCGGAGAACTTCTGGAGGAGCTGATCCGCAATGAGGTGGGAAGCTTCATCGACCCGATGCTGAACGAACGCCTGCTTTCCGTTTTGTCCACGAAGGAGAATGTGAATCTCGCCACGCTCGGCTTTGAGAGCACGGATGTGAAGCGCTTTGCCGCCGTCGTGACGCCGATCGAGATCGCGGGGGAACGCCTGGGAACCCTTTTCATCTATCGGGTGACGGAAGGCTACGGCATTGACGACATCATCCTCTGCGAATACGGCTCCACCGTTGTTGGCCTGGAAATGCTCCGCTCCGTCAGCGAAGAGAGCGCGGAGGAGAGCAGAAAGCTCGCCGTGGTCAAATCCGCAATCGGCACGCTGTCCTATTCGGAGACGCAGGCGATTGTCCATATCTTTGAAGAACTGGGCGGCATGGAAGGCGTTCTTGTCGCAAGCAAGATCGCAGACCGTGCGGGAATTACCCGTTCCGTGATCGTGAACGCTCTGCGGAAATTTGAAAGCGCGGGAATCATCGAGTCCCGTTCCTCGGGAATGAAGGGAACCTACATCAAGGTGAAGAACGATGTGGTTTTTGATGAGGTGAAGAAGCTTTCCGGACAAATCGGATGAGAAATGGTAAAAATGAGAAAAGCCCCTTGCACAGGGGGCTTTTTTATGTTAAAATCCATTTGTTGTGACCAAAAATCACGTGTGCCGGGTTCCAGCCGGTGCCTCCTTAACGCGGGAGGTGGCAGACGGGGGCTTTTTCCCCGGGAGGGCGCCTGAGGGCGCGTAAGGCATACGGAAGAATCTAACCAAACGGAGGTAGAAACAATGAGCGTTATTTCAATGAAGCAGTTACTGGAAGCAGGTGTTCATTTCGGACATCAGACGAGAAGATGGAACCCCAAGATGGCTCC
>CAJFMW010000076.1 GCA_904392525.1 uncultured Eisenbergiella sp. | reverse complement strand
GGTAACTGCTATTGTACCATCTGCGGAGAGAAAATTTATATAGAAAATGTAAGAAAACCCAGTAAAATCTATGGGTTTGGCGATTTAACAATCGCCTAAGAGATTCACAAAAAGGAGAGCAAAAATATGCTGGATACGGAAAAAATCATACAGGAGCTGTTTGCTTATATTGACGCCAGCCCTACCGCCTTCCATGCGGTAGCGGAAGCGGCTGCACGGCTGGAGGCAGCCGGGTATGAGAAGCTGGAAAAGGAGGCGGAAGCCGGAATTGTGCCCGGCGGACGTTATTACATGACCCGCAACGATTCCTCTCTGATCGCGTTTCGGATCCCGAAGGGAGAGGTACGGCGCTTTCGGATCGGAGCGGCACACAGCGATTCCCCTTCTTTTAAGGTCAAGGAAACGCCGGAGATGGGAGTGGAGGGCCATTATATCAGGCTGAACACGGAAGGCTACGGCGGAATGATTCAGTCCACCTGGCTGGACCGGCCTCTTTCTGTGGCAGGAAGGGTGATTGTAGAAACGGAAAACGGTCCCCAGACCCGGCTTGTCAATCTGGATCGGGATCTGTGTGTGATTCCCAACGTGGCCATTCATTTCAACCGGGAAATCAACAAGGGGTACGCCTATAATCCGCAGGTGGATCTGCTGCCCCTGTTTGCCGGAGCTGCCGGTGAGGAACAGGAGGACGGAGCGGAGAAGGCGGTCACCCTGGCAGGCCTGTGCGCGCAGGAGCTGGGGATTGAGGAAGAAAAGATTCTGGCTTCCGACCTGTTTTTGTACAATCGGGAAAAGGGCCGCCGTATGGGGGCAAAGGGAGAATTCATCGGTTCTCCCAGGCTGGATGATCTGCAGTCCGCTTTCGGTGTGCTGGAAGGATTTCTGCAGGCCGGTCAGGATGATACGGAAACGGGCTGCTGCGCGGTCTATGCCCTTTTTGACAATGAGGAAATCGGAAGCGGAACCAAGCAGGGAGCGGATTCCACCTTCCTGTCGGATGTGCTGGACTGCGTCTGCGATGCGTTAAGTATTTCCGGAGCGAAGAAGAGGGATATTCTTTCAGAGAGCTTCCTGCTCTCGGCGGATAACGCCCATGGCGTGCATCCCAACCATCCGGAGAAATCCGATCCCACAAACCGCCCTTATCTGAACGGAGGAATCGTCCTCAAATTCCAGGGAAGCCAGAAATATACCACCGATGCCTGGTCGGCCGCCCAGGTGCGCAGCCTCTGCAAAAAGGCGGGCGTTCCCTGTCAGAACTTTGCGAACCGGGCGGACATTGCCGGAGGAAGTACCCTGGGAAATATCTCTTCGGCTCATGTATCCATTCCCGCTGCGGACATCGGCCTGGCCCAGCTCGCCATGCATTCCGCCTTCGAGACGGCGGGCGCGCTGGATACCGGGTATCTGATTGCGTTATGCAGGGAATATTATGCCTGACATATCGGGAAGCTTTTGAAAGGCGCGATTGATTTCAGCCTTTCAAAAGCTTTTTTGCCCGTTCATATTCCTTCAGTGAGGAGCCAAGCCCCTCGCAGGCCGTGCGCAGATCCAGATGGAAGTTTTTCATGGCGGCCTCCACGTTTTGTACGAGCTTTTCAGCTCGGCCAACCTTTTGCCCTTCTTTCTTGCCTTTCTTTAAAGCGTTTTCTTCAATGGCTTCTCCTAAATTACACATGCTCACAAGCTCCTTTCTGATTTCATCTTTCAGCGTAATTCCATACATTTGGGAAAGAATCTGTTCTTTTTTACCGGGGGCCATGGACGGTGACAGCAGGACGTTTAAAAAGTGATGCAGGCTCCCCGGTTCCCCCAGCCCCTTCTTCGTGTTCAGACAGATGAGGATGACGGACAGCTTATCATAGTCCGTTTCCCGCTCGGCTATATAACCGATTTTATCGTGCTTTGTAATTCGGTATTCCGTCAGGGAATTGCCGATGCGGTTCGGCGCATTCATGCATATCCAGATGCTGCAGACCTTTTTGAGCTTCTGATAATTGGAATGCAAAAACTCCCGTCCCAGCTGGGAGGAAAGCATCCGTGCTCCATAGAAGATGCCGCGGGTGACCAGACGGTACTTCTGGTAAAACTTTTTCTGGGCTTCCAGATTGATAAGAAGACAGAGGGATTTCCCGGCGGCCTTGTTTTTGGCACGGGAGCAATCCACGTTCCGTCTGCTGGCAGAATCCGGGACGGCCTCTTCCGATACCGGAATTTCCGCAGAAAACCGCAGATCATAGAGGACTTCCCCTTCATCCGGGACTGCATCCTCTATGGATTCTCCCACGAGAATGGCTTCCGTATGTGCCGGATCGATCAGGGCAGAAGCCTCCTGTGGAGAAAGGCCGCTGTATTCCCGAAGCGTCCGTATCAGAATATGGGAAATAACAGGCCGGAACCGCAGAAGATTGCGGATATGGTGGTCGTACTGAATTTTCAGGCCGCTGGCCTGAAGGGCATCATAAAAATCTGGTTTTGTTCCCAAGCTGCCTCCTTCCGGCAGGCGAAGCTTCTCGTTCAAAAGGGACAGAAAAATATCCGTATTGCCTGCAAGCAGTTCCTGCCAATGTGAAAAGATGAATGAACTGGATCAAGAGATACGGCAGAAACTGCCGGAATGTGCGGGTGCACATGTAAGAAAAACTGGATTTGCGGGAAAACAGCCGACGGCGGTTCTGCCTGCCGTGCGGAAGGATTCCTTTCAGATAAAAAAATTGTAACCGATAGGGAACGGAAAGTCAACTGTAATGAAATGATGTTACTATTTAGCCAGGTCTGCGCATTTACTGCGCAGACCGTACGAAAATGTATAGTGAAAAAGAAAGCTTTTTGTCAGCTGTATGCCGGAGCCACGGCCCGGTCGTCCGGGTTATCCGCCGCTTCCTTTTCTTCTTCAGCCAGCTCATCAGCATCTTTCATGAAGCTGTACTGAGACATATACAGGTGGTAATACGGGCCTTTGCGGGTAAGAAGTTCGTCATGGCTTCCGCTTTCCTGAATCCGTCCCTTATCCACATAGAGGATACGGGTACAATTCTGGATGGTGGAAAGCCTGTGAGCGATGATGAAGGAGGTTCTTCCCTTCAGCAGTTCGTTTAATCCCTTCTGGAGAATGATTTCCGTCTCCGTGTCGATGCTGGAGGTGGCTTCGTCCAGAATCAGGATCTTCGGGTCGGCAAGCAGGGCACGGGCGAAGGAAATGAGCTGTCTCTGTCCGGCGGACAGGCGGCTTCCCCGCTCATTAACCTGCGTGTAGTAACCGTTTTCCATCTGCATGATAAAGTCATGGGCACAGACCGTCTTAGCCGCGCGGATGACATCCTCGTCTGTGGCGGTACGGTTTCCGTAGCGGATGTTATCCATGATCGTGCCGGAGAAGATGAAGCTGTCCTGCATCATGACGCCCATCTGGGTACGCAGGGAGTGGAGCGTCACCTTCGAAATATCCACGCCGTCGATGGTGATCCGTCCGCTTCTGATATTGTAGAAGCGGCTTAAGAGGTTTACAATGGTGGTCTTTCCCGCACCCGTGGGTCCGACGATTGCGAAGGATTCTCCCGGCATGGCGGTGAAGCTCACATCGTCCAGGGTCTTAACGCCTTCCTCATAGGAGAAGGAAACATGATCAAAGCAGACCTTTCCAGTGATGGGAGGCATTTCCGTCGCATCAGGGGCATCCTTGACCGCAACCGGCGTATCGATGGTTTCAAAAATACGCTCCAGATAGGAGATGGCGGTAAGCAGGGAATTGTAAAAATTCGCCAGCGTGGTAATGGGGGACCAGAACCGGCTGATATATCCGGTGAAGGCCACCAGCACGCCCACGGAAGCGGCGCCGCCGTTCATCGCCATATCCACGATCGCCACGTACAGAAAGGCAGTGGTCACAGCGGAAATGACGTCCACAGTGGGCCCCATCATGAAATTAAAGCGTACAGCCTTCATCCAGGCCTGACGGTAACCATCGCTTAAGCGGTTGAAAATGCCGCTGTTTTCCTGTTCGCGGACAAAGGACTGAGTCACGCGGATGCCGTTGATGCTCTCCGCGATATAAGCGTTCAGATTGGACTGCTTGTTGCTCTGAATCTGCCAGGCTCTGTGCTGCCGTTTTTTGATGATAACGGCGAACAGGGCGAGTACGGGAAGTCCGCACATACACATCAGCGTCAGCTTCACGTTGATGGAGAGCATGAAAAAGATGATGAAAACCAGGCTGCAAAGGTCCGTGATGGTATTGAGCAGACCGTTGGAGAGCAGGTCGCTCAAGTTGTTGACATAGTTGACCACGCGAACCTGAATCTTACCGTGCGGACGGTCATCGTAGTAGGAGAAGGGAAGCTCCTGCAGGTGACAGAAAATATCGTTTCTCAGCTCATGAATGACCGTCTGTCCCACCCGGTTGGTGATTTTGATCTTGATCCGCAGGGCGAATACGGAATAAAGGATGACCAGGAGCGTCAGCAGGCTGATCTGAACCAGACCCTGCACATCCTTATTCGGAATCATATCGTTCATGACCGTCATAAAGAAGCGGGGAATCAGCATGGTGGCGGCGCTGGAGGAGAGCATGAGCACTGCTGCAATAATCATATCCTTTTTGTAGGGAAGGACATACCGGCCGAGACGTTTCAGCTGCCCCAGGTCAAAATGCTCTTCATAGATTTCGTCCACATCGTATTTGTTGCGTGCCATTTATCGTCCCTCCCTTCCTGCTGCGACTGCCGCAGACTGGCTGCCTTCGTTTGCAGCTGCTGTCTGAGCGGCGGCCCGTTCATAGGCCTCCGCAGCTGCTTTGGCGTCAGTATGGTACTGATGCTCGAACACGCGGGCATAATAGCCGTCTTTTTTCAAAAGTTCCTGATGGGTGCCGCGTTCCGCGATGCGCCCGTGATCCAGAACCAGAATCTGATCCGCGTCCTTCAGAGAAGAAATACGGTAGGCGATGATGAAGATCGTGTGCGCACCTTCCAGATTTTTAAGCTGCTTCTGTATGTAGGATTCCGTTTCCATGTCCACGGCTGAGGTGGTATCGTCCAGAATCAGGATGGCAGGGTCCTTTAACAGCGCTCTTGCCAGGGAGATTCTCTGCTTCTGGCCGCCGGAAAGTCCCACACCGCGTTCGCCTACGATGGTATCATAGCCGTCCGGCATGGCCTGGATGAAATGATTGGCGTCCGCAGCGATGGCGGCCTTTTTCACCTTTTCAAACGGACAGTCGGGACGACCATAGGCGATGTTTCCTTCAATGGTATCTGAGAAGAGGAACACATCCTGCATTGCCATGCCGATGTTATCGCGCAGGTCGTACAGATCCATATCCTTTACATTCACGCCGTCCACCAGCACCTCGCCATCTGTAACATCATAGAAGCGGCAGAGCAGGTTCATGATGGTAGACTTGCCGGAACCCGTGGGTCCCAGAATGCCCACCGTCTGGCCGGGCTTGACGGAAAAGCTGATATCCCGGATGATATCCACATCCTGCGCGTCCTCCGCCTGATAGGAGACGTGGCGGAATTCCACACTTCCCTTCAGGTGCTTTTTTTCCACCGCATTGTCCGGAAGGAAAACATGAGGTTCCTCGGAAAAGGTGGCGTAGATTTTTTCCACGGAGGTAATGAAACGCTGCACATCATTGATGAACCATCCGGCCATACGCAGGGGATTGTTCAGCATCCAGAGGTAACCGTTCACTGTAACAAGGCTGCCCAGCGAAAGCTCTCCCTGAATCGCCATCAGGCCGCCCAGAAGGATGAGGACGACGGTGAGAATATTGGAGAAAAATTCGAAAATGGGCACATACTTCGACCAGATGGCAGCCGCGCCAAGTTCCGCATCACGGTAGGCATCGTTTTCCCTATCGAATTTTTCCTTCTCAAAATCTTCCTTGGCGAAGGCCTTTACCACCCGGTTGCCGCTGATATTTTCCTGTACGAAGGCGTTCAGGCTGGAAAAGCGGTTCCGGATATTGTGGAAAGCCGGCTTTACGCGCCGAAACTGTGAGATGGTGAAGAAAACCGTAAAGGGGAGGATGCACAACATACAGAGCGCCAGCCTGGTGTTGATGGTGAAAACCATGACCAGCGCAAAGCAGAAATAGAGCACATTTTCATAGATGGAATAGATGATATTCGCTACGAAATGCCGGATGGCATCCATATCGCCCGTCTGACGGCTCATCAGGTCGCCCGTGCGGTTCCGGTTGTAAAAGGCAAAATCCTCCAGCAGGAGCTTGCGGTAAACCGCGTCCCTCATTTTATAGAGGACGCCCTGCGAGCAGATTTCAAAATTGTAGGGGACGAAAAAGCGAAGTACGCTTCTGGCTGCGGTGACGAGAAGCAGGATTCCTACCAGCATGGGCAGCTTCTCATACTGTCCTCCGCTGATCACATCGTCCACCACATGACCGCTGACCACCGGATTGATGATGGCGAGGGCGGCCAGAAAAGTGACCAGCACCAGCCCCAGAAAAATCCGTGGGCGGTAGGGCTTGATAAACGAGTAGAACCATTTCATGGGTGTCATAAAGATACACTTCCTCCCTGAGCTGTTTTTGCAAAAATGGTTTTGCCGAAATCTTTCCTGTCCCTCTATCATAGGAAATCAGGGAGAAAATAAAATGTATTTTCTTGCCTTATTTTTGTATTATTTTGGCGTGGAAATAAACCGGTCGTGAAGATTGTACGACCCTTTGTAAAAGCCGGGAGATGGGGAAATTTTCTTTTTTCAGACCAGGCCGTACAGCTTCAGAATACCAAGAAGAATGGAGGAGGCAACGAGCAGAAAGGAGATGATATGGGGAGCTTTATCCTTCCCCTCCCCGGTTTCGGCAGTTTCTTTTTCAATATTTCTGTGCCAGAACAGACCGGCTGCAGCGAGCAGGCCGAAGATGAAGCTCACGCCCCGTGAAACAACGAAACTGGACGGAAGGCTTAAAATGCTGCAGGCCGCGATCAGCAGTCCCCAGACGGCGAGAAGATAGAACAGGGCTTCTTTTTTCGAACCTTCCTTCCATAAAAACAGAAGCAGAATTCCGATCAGACTGAGAAGACTGATGACGACGAACAGGAGCGTTAAAATTCCGATTGCCATGGGATAGTTGTTTCCTTCCTTTTTCTTTTTCTGAAATCATTATAAAAGGGATTTCTAAAGAGAAGAAAAAGAGAACTTTAAAGAAATATAAACTTTTCAAAAGCGCTGCCCGGTCCGGCTGTGGGTTTACCCGGTCCATCGGGATTGACGGACGGCTTTTCTTATTATATATTAGGAAACGGACAGATGAGGCAGGAAGCGGACGAATTCTGCCGGCTGTATGGGGAAAGGGGTGAGCCGGATGAACAAAAGAACAGGGACTCGAGCCGGAGTGATGGCCCCTATTCTGCCGGATGAGCTTATCGTGCGGGAGGATGCCCTTCAGTGGCTGCTTACGTGCGCAGGGCAGGAGCAGCAGGCAGAAGAATGTCTGCTGAAGGGAATTACGGCTGGAGGCGAGAACTTTTACAAGTGCAGCATGAAAAGTGTGGAAATATCCGGCTGCAGCTTTCATGACTGCGATTTTGAAAAGGCGTCCTTTGTGGATGTCCTGTTCCGTGGCTGCGATTTCTCAGGAAGCAGGCTGACGGACTGCTATTTTCACAGATGCGCATTCCTTTCCGTAAAGGGTGTGGGAGCGGATTTCCATGAAAGCCTGTTTAAGGAAGTCCGAATGGAGGACTGTGTGTTTTCCTATGCGAATTTCAGCGGCACAGCCTGGGATTCCGCAGCGCTGAACGGCTGCGATCTGCAGGAGAGCTATCTGGAGGAATGCCGGCTGAAGAAAACAGCGCTTGCACAGGTGAAGCTGAACCGGGCAAACCTGTTCGGAACCTCTCTGCGCGGTCTGGATCTGCGCAGCTGTGAGATTGAGAGCATTTTGGTATCCGATGAAAAAAAGGAACTGGCCGGGGCTGTGGTGGATCTGTATCAGGCGGCGGAGCTGGCCAGGCTGATGGGGCTTGTGATCCGGTGAAGGGGCGCAAACTTCCTGGTATTATTACGTCGCCATCTGGCGGCAAAAAGAGGAAAAGATGAAAATAGACAGAAAGAGAGCTTCGGATGCGTTCCGGGAGTATACATCGCATTATAATGTGCAGGACGACAAGGTGAGGCTTAAGATCGAACATACCTGGCGGGTGGCGCAGCTGTGCGAAAGAATCGCGCAGTCTCTTGAAATGACAGAGGAGGAGCAGGATCTGGCCTGGCTTGCGGGGCTTTTGCACGATGTGGGGCGTTTTGAACAGCTGAAACGCTATGGAACCTTCATTGATGCGCAGTCCATTGATCATGCGAAATACGGGGCGGAGATTCTGTTCTCTTCAGACAGGATCCGGGATTATATCAGCGATTCTGAGGAGGACGAACTGCTCTGTACGGCCGTGGCATGGCACAGCGCCTACCGGATTCCGGAAGGACTGGACGAACGGACGGCCAGGTACTGCAACATTCTGAGGGATGCGGATAAGATTGACATCCTGAAGGTGAATGTGGATTTCCCGCTGGAGGAAATCTACAATGTTTCCACACAGGAGCTGCGAAGCTGCCAGGTTTCTCCGGAGGTGATGACCGCTTTTTATGAGGAGAAGGCGGTGCTTCGCAGCCTGAAAAAAACGGCGGCGGATCATCTGATCGGCCACGTGTCCCTGGTGTACGAGTTGGTATTTCCTGTCAGTCTCCGGATCGTGCAGGAGCAGGGATATCTGGAAAAAATGCTTTCCTTCGCTTCGGATAATCCGGTAACGAGGGAGCAGTTTGCGGCGGTAAGGACGCATATGGAAGCTTATCTGGCAAAAATGAAAATTTGAGGTGAAGTTGAAATGGCAATCGAAAGAGTGAGAGAATATTTAAAGCAGTGGAACGCGCAGGATAAGATTCAGGAGTTTGAGGTTTCCAGCGCCACGGTGGAGCTGGCGGCGCAGGCCCTGCATTGTGAGGGAAAACGGATCGCAAAGACGCTGTCCTTTTATCAGGGAGAGGAATGTGTGCTGATCGTCGCGGCTGGGGATGCGAAGGTGGATAACGCCAAGTATAAGGCGCGCTTCGGCACGAAGGCGAAGATGATCCCGGCTGCGGAGGTGGAAGAAAAAATCGGCCATGCGGTGGGCGGCGTGTGCCCCTTTGCGGTGAACGACGGAGTGAAAATCTATCTGGATGCATCTCTGAAGCGGTTTTCCACCGTATTTCCTGCCTGCGGCAGCAGCAACAGTGCCATTGAGCTGACCATGCAGGAGCTGGAGGAATATTCCGGAACCCGGGAATGGGTGGATGTATGTAAGGGCTGGGAAGAGGATCAGGCGAAGGCGTGCTGAGGCATTGCGGCTGATCCCGAAAGATCTGTTTCGTCCGCACTTCTTAATAATTCTTTAATTCCGGCGAAGAGCGGTTGCACCCTTCGGACAGGCGGTTTTATAATAGAATCGAGGTCGAAAAAACAAAAAGCCTTTGCATATGTGAGCTACGAAAGAAGGGGCGGGAATGACGAAGAGAAGAAGGCATGGACGGCACAGAAGGAGAAGAACGGACCTGGCGGCTGTTGTTCCGATGATGGTTGCCGTACTGGTGATTGCGGCTGTTGTGGCGGTGATTCTGAGTTTTCGCGGCTGCGGCGGCGAGAAGTCCGTATCGGGGCAGGCGGAGACGGAACAGTTGGCTGCGCAGCAGATCGGCATACAACAGATTGGTGCTGGCGCACAATCGGAAGAAACCGGTTCAGAACCGTCTGCGGAGGAAGCGGCTGCGGAAACCGAAAGCGGGCAGGAAGCGGAAAAGACTGAAGCGACGCAGGAGACAGAAGCGCAGGAGGAAAGCGCGGTGAAGTCCACCGTGGCGGCCGAGGTAGGAAGCATGGACGATGAGGAGGATCCGCAGGGAGGAGCCAATGCTGCCGGAACGGGCGGCGGGGCATCCGTGGATCTGAACGCTGCGGCGAAGGCGGAGGGAGAAACCGACGAGGTGACGCTTGGCATCGACGTGTCCAAGTATCAGGGCTCCATTGACTGGGAGCAGGTGGCTCAGTCCGGCGTGGAGTTCGCCATGGTCCGCGTGGGCTACCGGACCAAGGTGACGGGAATCATTTATGAAGATCCGGGAGCCCGTTATAATCTGCAGGAGGCTACGAAGAACGGGATTCTTGTGGGCGCTTATTTCTTTTCTTCTGCGGTGACGCAGGAAGAGGCGCAGGAGGAAGCTGCCTGGGTGGCGGATTTTATCTCCAGGTATCAGATCACCTATCCGGTCGCTTATAACTGTGAAGATTTCCAGTCGCCGGACAGCCGGCAGTACGGCCTGGGAGTCGAAGAGCGGACGGACATCGCCTGCGCGTTTTTGGATACGATTGCGGCGGCAGGCTATACTCCCATGTTTTACGCTTCCAGAAATGAAATGGAAGGAAGCGCGCAGTGGAATATGGATACGCTGGGGAGCAGATACCGGGTATGGGTGTCTCAGTATCCGGAGCAGCCCTATCCGGAGACGCCTGCCTCCACCTACAGCGGAACCCATGCGATGTGGCAGTATACCAGCCAGGGAACGGTGGCAGGCATCCGGGGCAGCGTGGACGTAAATCTGGCCTACTTCGGCTACAGTCAGGCAGCTGCGGCGAAGGATCAGACCCCGGCGGAAGAGGTGGCGGCCAATCCGGAGCTTGGCATAAATTTCACAGAAGTGAATGATACGGTGACAGCGAAGGAGCTGACCAATCTGCGCTCCCTTCCCACCACGCTGGACAGCGAGGTAGTTTATCAGCTTTCGAACGGAGAGACGGTTCAGCGGACGGGCATCGGAAGCAACGGCTGGGACAGGGTGATTTACAACGGGCAGAAGCTGTATGCGGTGCATAACTTCCTGACGACGGATTTGAGTGAAAATGCATCGGAAGGTGCGGAAAGCACGGCGGCCCAGAGCGGCTCGGAGAATGAAGGCGATTCTCAAGGCAGTGATACAGCGGGCGGTGACTCCGGCTCCTCAGAAGAGGCGGAGGCAGTCTCCGGAAGCGCACCAGCAGATGACGGAACCAGCGAATCTGCGGGCATGGTTTTCCGGGACGTGAGCGAGGCGGTCACGGCAAGAGATCAGGTGAATCTGCGGGATCAGCCCAGCACCGACACGGGAAATGTGGTTGGCACCCTGAGCTACGGCGAAGCTGTGGTGCGCACCGGCGTAAGCGACACCGGCTGGTCCAGGCTGGAGGTGAACGGCCAGGTGGTCTATGCCTCTTCCCGTCTGCTTGCCACCAGCATGGATTATAAGGAACAGGAAAAAATTACGAATGAGAATCCGGAGGCGGGTATGCATTTTACGGCGGCTTCCGGAATCATGATGGCGAAGAGCGGACAGACCAACCTGCGCACCCTTCCTACGACGAACGAGCCCTCTCAGGTGGTGGCGCAGCTCACCGGGGACGCCACGGCGGAGCGGATCGCGGAGGATAAGGACCGGGGCTGGACGAAGCTGATTTATAACGGGCAGACGGTGTATGCGGTGAGCAGCTATCTGACCCAGGTGGGATAGGTTGTCTGAACGGACAGAATAAAAGAAAGAACCGGATAAATGGACTGGCGGCCCGGAAGGGACCGGACCAGTCCATTCCGCGGTCAGGAAGAAACATCAGGAGTATACAGAATTTAATGGATAAATATGAAGTGTTAAAACAGTATTTCGGCTATGACAGCTTCCGGGAAGGGCAGGAGGCGCTGATCGACGGCATTCTCGCCGGAAGGGATACCTTCGGCGTCATGCCCACCGGGGCGGGAAAATCTATCTGTTATCAGGTGCCCGCCCTGGTGATGGGAAAGATCACCCTGGTGGTTTCTCCGCTGATCTCTCTCATGAAGGATCAGGTATCCGCGCTGAATCAGGCCGGGGTACATGCGGCTTACCTGAACAGCTCTCTCACCTGGGCCCAGTATAAGAAGGCCCTTGCCCTTGCGGCGCAGGGCCGCTATACCCTCATTTATGTGGCGCCGGAGCGGCTTCTTACCGAGGATTTTCTCCAGTTCGCGTTAGAAGCGCCGATCGTCATGGTGGCGGTGGATGAGGCTCACTGCGTTTCCCAATGGGGACAGGATTTCAGGCCGGGGTATCTGAAGATCGCGGAATTTATCGACCGGCTGCCGAAGCGTCCCGTGGTCAGCGCGTTTACCGCCACCGCGACGAAGGAGGTTCGGGAGGATATCGTGGACCTTCTCCAGCTGCGCGATCCGGTGATCTCCACCACGGGCTTTGACCGGCCCAATCTCTATTTTGCCGTGCAGTCCCCGAAGGATAAGTATGCGGCGACCAGAAAGTATCTGGAGCTTCATGAGGGAGAGAGCGGCGTCATCTACTGCCTGACCAGAAAGGTGGTGGAGGAGGTCTGCGCCAGACTCCGGAATGACGGTTTTCCTGCGACCCGGTATCACGCGGGCTTAAGCGATGAAGAGCGCAGGCAGAATCAGGATGATTTCATCTATGACCGGTATCCCATCATGGTGGCTACCAATGCTTTCGGCATGGGGATCGATAAGTCCAACGTGCGCTTTGTGGTTCATTACAACATGCCCAAAAACATGGAAAGCTATTATCAGGAGGCAGGGCGCGCCGGGAGAGACGGCCAGCCGGCCCAGTGTATTCTGCTTTACGGCGGACAGGATGTGATAACGAACCAGTTTTTCATCGACCATAACACGGAAAATGAGGAGCTGGACGAGCTGACCCGCCAGGTGGTGCAGGAGCGGGACCGCCAGAGGCTTCGGAAGATGACCTTTTACTGCTTCACCAACGAATGCCTGCGGGATTACATCCTTCGCTATTTCGGGGAATACGGATCCAATTACTGCGGGAACTGCTCCAACTGCCTGAGCCAGTTCGAGGAAACGGACGTGACGGAAATCGCGCAGAAGCTGATGGGCTGCGTGCGCCAGTGCCGCCAGAGGTACGGAACCAACGTGATCATCGATACGGTGCGCGGCGCGAATACGGCCAAAATCCGGCAGTACCGGATGGATGAAAACGTCTATTATGCCAGCCTTGCCAAAGTTCCCACCCACCGGCTGCGTCAGGTGATGAACCATCTCATGCTGCAGGAGTATCTCGCCGTCACGCCGGACGATTACGCCATCGTGAAGCTCACGGAAAAATCGGCACGGATTCTGGAGGAGGGCGAACAGGTCGTCATGAAAATGGCCAAAGAACAGGAGCCTTTGGAGAAAAAAGGCGCGGCAGGCAAAACGGTCGGGAAGAAGAAAACGGCCCGCACGCCCGGCGGCTTTGTGCTG
>CAJFMW010000075.1 GCA_904392525.1 uncultured Eisenbergiella sp. | reverse complement strand
GGAGCACTATCTCTATACGCTGGATGAGGAGTTTTTGCGCAGGGAATATCCGGTGATGGAGGATTTCGCCCTGTTCTTCGTGGATTTCCTGATCGAGGATAAGGAAGGCTATCTGGTGACCTGTCCTTCCGTATCGCCGGAAAACCGGTTCGTCCTGGAGGATGGCACTGATACGCCGGTCTGCGCGGGGCCGACCATGGACAACCAGATCATCCGCGCTCTGATGAAGGCCTGTCTGAAGGCGGGAGAGATCCTGGGGATTGAAAGCCCTTACCGGGCGGATTTTGAAAGGGTTATCGGGAAGCTGCGCCCCAATCAGGTGGATTCCATCGGCAGGCTGAAGGAATGGGCCCTTGAGGAAAAGGAGCTGACGCCGGACATGGTACATACCTCCCATCTGTGGGCTGTCTATCCGGGAGACGAGATTTCCTGGGACAAGGATCCGGCCATCTACGAGGCGGCCAAGAAGTCGCTCTATTCCAGGATCGAGCACGGGGCGAAGGCCACCGGCTGGGGCGGCGCGTGGCATATCGCCTTCTTCGCCAGATTCCTGAACGGGGAAGGAGCGGGAGACGCCATTGAAAAAATGCTGCAGACGAGCCTGACGGCGAGCATGCTGAACGCGGGATACGTGTTCCAGATCGACGGGAACCTGGGGCTTCTTTCCGGCATGGCGGAGTGCCTGCTGCAGAGCCATGCGGGCGTCCATTTCCTGCCCGCCCTCCCGCCCGCGTGGAAGAACGGACAGGCGAAGGGCCTTCGCGCAAGGGGCGCGGTTGAGACGGATCTGGAATGGAAGGATGGGAAGCTGACCCGCGCGGCCGTGCGGCCGGAGCGAAGCGGAAGCGTCGTCTTTGTGGGAGACGTGCCGGCACACATTTCCTGTCAGGGAGAAGAGGTCTCCCACACGCCTGCGGAGCACGGCTATGCGGTGACGCTGGAAGCGGGAAAAGAGTATACATTCGTATTCTGAGACAGCGGAAAGAACCAAAAGGGAGAGAAAAAACGGAATGGAGACAAGAATACTGATCAATCAGGACTGGAAGTTCCTGCACGGGGATTTCCCGGAAGCCAGGGAGGCCGGCTTTGACGACAGGGAATGGTATGACGTCGGGCTTCCCCACTCCTTTGGCATCCCGTATTTCATGGAAAAGCAGTTTTACGTCGGTTACGGCTGCTACCGCAGATGGCTGCAGGTGGAAGCGGACTGGGCGGATAAGAAGCTGTACCTGGAATTTCTGGGAAGCTTCCAGGAGACGGAGGTTTATGTGAACGGAAAGCCCGCGGGCAGCCATAAGGGAGGCTATACGGCGTTCCTGGCCGATATCACGCCCTATGTGCATCCGGGCAGAAACCTGATCTTCGTGCGGGTGAACAATCTGTGGAACGCCAGGATCGCGCCCCGGGCCGGGGAGCATGTGTTTAACGGCGGCATTTACCGGGATGTGTCTCTCCTGGTAAAGGACGCTGTGCATGTGGCCTGGTACGGCGTCCGGGTGACCACGCCCGAGGTCTCCCGCGAGAGGGCCCGGGTGGTGGTGGAGACCGAGGTGGAAAATACCGGAAGCGGGAAAGCGGAAGGGACGCTGGAATCCCTCCTTCTGTATGAGGGAAAAGAGGTCGGAAGGATGGGGAGCCGTTTCACGGCCGGGGTCGGGGAAACGGCGGTGATCGAACAGGAAGCCGTCATAAAAGAGCCGGAGCTGTGGCATCCGGATACGCCCCGGCTCTATACGCTGATAAGCCGGGTGTACCGGGACGGGAAACCGGTGGACGAAGCGGAGACAGGGTTCGGGATCCGGTGGTTTACCTTTACGGCGGACCGGGGATTTTTCTTAAACGGGGAGCACTATGAGATCCACGGGGCGAACGTGCATCAGGACCAGGCGGGCTGGGCGGACGCCGTGACCCATACGGCGATCGCGAGGGACATCGCCATGGTGAAGGAGTGCGGCATGAACTTCATCCGCGGCTCCCACTATCCGCATCATCCGTATTTCGCGGAGGAATGCGACAGGCAGGGCATCCTGTTCTGGTCGGAAAACTGCTTCTGGGGAACCGGGGGCGTGAAGGAAGAGGGCTACTGGACGGCCAGCGGCTATCCGGTGAAGGAAGAGGATGAGGAGGAGTTTGAGGCAAGCTGCCTGCAGACCCTGGAGGAAATGATCCGGGTCAACCGGAATCACCCAAGCATCATCGTCTGGAGCATGTGCAACGAGCCCTTTTTCTCTGACCTGGAGGTGCTTCCCAAGGCGCGGGCGCTGGTGAAAAAGCTGGTGGAGCACAGCCACAGGCTGGATCCTTCCCGCCCGGCGGCAGTGGGCGGCGCGCAGCGAGGCGGCTTTGACGCGCTGGGAGACATCGCGGGCTACAACGGGGACGGCGCTTCGATCTTTATCAATCCGGGCTTTCCGAATTTCGTATCGGAATACGGAAGCAGCGTGGAGGACCGGCCGGGAACCTTCGATAACCGGTACCGGGACGGCGTGGAGCAGGACTATCCCTGGAGGAGCGGGAAATCCCTCTGGTGCGCCTTCCACCACGGCAGCATCCTGGGGAACATGGGCCATATGGGAATGATCGACTATTACCGGCTGCCGCTGGATACCTGGTACTGGTACCGGGAAAACCTCGCCGGGATCCCCCGCCCGGAGATTCCGCGGAAAGGGACGCCCGCCGGGATCCGCCTGACGGCGGACCGGCTGCGCCTGAAATGCGACGGGACCGAGGATGTGAAGATCATCGCCGAGGTCCTGGACGAAGGGGGAAAGCGGATCGACTGCAATCCCCGGATCGAGCTTACCGTGACAGAAGGGCCGGGACGCTTCCCCACCGGGAAGACCTTTGAGCTTTCCGCGGAAAAAGAGAATCTGATCCAGGGGATCGGGGCCATCACCCTCCGCCCCTTCGGCGGCGGGCAGATCGTGGTAAAGGCCGTCTGCGGCGGGCTTTCCTGCAACGAACTGCGCCTGTCCGTGGAGGGAGAGCCTGCTTTGGGAGAAAGAAAGGAGCTTTTGCCTCCGCCCTATGTCTGCGGCGAGCCGAAGCGGAAAAAACCGGATAACATCGCCATCAGCCGTCCGGTCTTCTGCACCAGCGCGCAGGAAGCGCATCCGGCCCGGAATGTGACGAACGGGGATATGGAAACCTTCTGGAAGCCGGAGCCGGAGGATACGGAGCGGATGATCCTGGTGGACCTGGAGGGGACGAAGGAGATCCAGAGCGTGGTGATCGTCTTTTCCGAGGTCACGGACGCGGACTATGAGATCCTTCTGACGGACGACAGGAAGACCTTCCGGAGGGTATATACCTCGGAAAAAGCGAATATCGACAACTTTGTTACGGTGCATCTGCCCGGTGAAAAGACCAGGTACGTCTGCGTGCGTTTCCCGGAGCGGGCCGTCGGAATCTACAAGGTGGAAGCCTTCGCCTGAAAAAAAGCGGCGGAGGAGCTTTCTGGAAATGGAGGAAACATAAAATGGCAAAAACAAAACCGGCAATGAACCCCTATCTGCCCTCCTGGGAATATATCCCGGACGGCGAACCCTATGTGTTTGACGGGAGAGTCTATGTATACGGCTCCCATGATTTTTTCAGAGGAAACGCTTACTGCCTGGGCGACTATGTGTGCTGGTCCGCCCCGGTGGACGACCTGGGGAACTGGCGCTGCGAGGGCGTGATCTATGAAAAGACCCAGGATCCCTTCAATCCGGACGGCCATATGTGCCTGTACGCGCCGGACGTTACCGTCGGCCCGGATGGAAGGTATTATCTGTACTATGTGCTGGACAAGGTTTCCGTGGTATCCGTGGCGGTCTGCGATACGCCCGCCGGAAAATATGAATTTTACGGCTATGTCCATTATCCGGACGGCACCAGGCTGGGAGAAAGGGAAGGGGACGAGCCCCAGTTCGACCCCGGCGTGCTGACGGAGGGCGACGTCACCTATCTGTATACCGGCTTCTGCGCCGTCGGAGATAAGTCCAGGAGCGGGGCGATGGGGACCGTCCTGGGAAAAGACATGCTGACCATCGTCAAAGAACCGGTGATCGTCGCGCCCAGCGAGCCCTACAGCAAGGGAAGCGGCTACGAAGGCCATGAGTTCTTTGAAGCGCCCTCCATCCGCAGAAGAGGGGATACCTATTATTTTATCTATTCCTCCATCGTGATGCACGAGCTCTGCTATGCCACCAGCAAGGACCCCATGAGCGGCTTTACCTACGGCGGCGTCATCATCAGCAACTGCGACCTGCATATCGACACCTATAAGCCCGCGGAAAAGCCCATGTATTACGGGGCGAACAACCACGGCAGCATCGTGGAGATCGAAGGGGACTGGTTCATTTTCTACCACCGCCACACGGAGGGCATCAATTTCTGCAGACAGGGCTGCATGGAGCAGATCGCTTTCACTCCGGACGGACGGATCCCCCAGGTGGAGATGACCTCCTGCGGCGGCAACCACGGGCCGCTTCCCGGAAAGGGCGTGTACGAGGCTTATCATGCCTGCAACCTGTTCTGCAAAACCGAGGCGGTCTATACCGGAGAAGCGGGCTTCTGGATGGACAACCGTTTCCCCAAGATCACCCAGGACGGCGGAGACGGGGACGAGAGGCCGGGCTTTATCGCCAACATGAGAGACGGCGCGAACGCGGGCTTCAAATATTTTGACTGCAGGGGAGTAACGCGGGTCTCCATCCGGGTGCGCGGCTACTGTAAGGGCGAGTTCCATGTGAAGACCGCCTGGGACGGCCCTTCGCTTGGAAGCATCCCCGTGGTATTCTCCAACATCTGGAAGGAATATTCCGCCGAGATCGCCATCCCGGACGGCGTGCACGCCCTGTATTTTGAATACCGGGGAGAGGGAGGCGCGAGCCTGGCTTCTTTTCAACTGGAATAATGACATAGGGAATAATGGAATGAAGGACAGGACGCTTCCCGGTCCGCGGGGACAGGCTTGCACAGCCTGCGCGGGCCGGGAGCGCCCCGGCCGGTGAGAGGCGAAGCCCCGGCCGGCCGCCTGCGGCGCGGAAGGGGAGAAAAGGAGGGACGGATCGTGAAGAAGGGAAAGCTTTTGACGGGATTGTTATGCGCCTGCCTGCTTCTGACGGCGGGCTGCGGCGCGGGGGCGGAGCGGGAAAGCGTGACGGCGGAGAGTGTCGCGGCCACGGAGAGCGTCGCGGCAGAGAGCGCGGGCGTGGAAAGCGCTGCGGCGAGCACAGCGCCGGAGAGCGCTGCAGCGGAGAACGCTGCGGCGGAGAATACAGCGGCGGAAAGCGCGGAAGAAGAGGATGCGCTCACCATTTATTTTTTCCATGACACGGCCTGCGGCTCCTGTGACGGGACGGAGGAGTTCCGGGCGATCATTTCCGAACAGATCTATCCCTATTCGGAAGCGCGGCCATACCGCCTGAATGTGAAGAATGTTTTCAAGAGCGAGGAACGGGACCGGGCGGAAGAGCTCCTGATGGAGGAAGCGGGGCTTACGATCAAGGAAGTGTCTTTTCCGCTCATGATGATAAACGGGAAGGTATACGAGGGCCTTCCGGAGATTGAGGAAAATATCCAGAAGGAATATTTTGCGGGGATGGTTTCGGAGGCGGTCTATTTTTACCGGGAGGACTGCCCGGAGTGCGTCGATCTTGCGCCCTTCATGGACAGCCTGCCGGAGACGGTGCAGGTCGGCGGCGTGAGCCTGCCCCTGGCGCAGGAGCGGCTGAACTCCCGGGAGGGAGACAACGGGGACAGGATCCGGGAGCTGTTTGAGGCTTACCAGGTGCCGGAGGAGGATCAGATGGTGCCGATCGTTTTCGTGGGAAGCCATTACCTTGCGGGGGCGGGGGAAATTGAAGAGAACCTGATCCCGTACCTGGAGGCGGGATACGGATTGCGGCCGGAAGAAAAAGAAAAAGCGTGAGGATTTTCAGGAGGGAGGGTACATGCTTACAGTCAGTGTGAAAAAAAGAGATCAGATCGTATCGGCGGAAAGGATCGGGGACAGCCTGTTGATCCGGACGCAGCGGGGACTGCTCCGGCTGGAGCCAAAGAGGACGGACATCGTCCGCGTCCGTTATACGCGCCGGGACAGCTTCGCGGAGCAGACCGGGATCGGGATCTGCGAGGACCGGGGCTTTTCGGGCTGGAGCTTTGAGGAAGGAGAAGAAGGGATCAGGGTCGCTACGGACAGGCTGACGCTGCAGGTTTCCCGTTCCGACGCGGCAATCCGCTATCTGGACGCGGACGGGAAGCTCCTTCTGGCGGAGCGGGAAAAGGATCCCAGGGAGCTGGAGGAGTTCGATTCCTACCGCATCCCGGAAGGCGGGGACGTGACGGCGGAGGAGGTCGTTACTGCAGACGGCGTGAAAAAAATGGTGCGGGAGGTACAGAAGGAATTTGACAAGAAGCTGTACCATACCAGGCTGCATCTGACTTTTCAGGAAAAGGAATGCCTCTACGGGCTGGGCCAGGACGAGGAGGGCGTGCTGGATCTGCGGGGCACCGTGCAGTATCTGCATCAGGCCAACCGCAAGATCGCCGTTCCGTTCCTGGTTTCCAACCGAAATTACGGACTTCTGTTCGCGACCGGAAGCCCGGCTGTTTTTCAGGATACCCAGTACGGCTCTTATTTTTATACGGAAGCGGATCCGGAAATGGATTATTATTTTATCGCGGGAGAAAATCTGGATCAGGTGATCGGCGGCTACCGTTATCTGACCGGGAAGGCCGCGCTCCTGCCGCAGTGGGCCTACGGCTATATCCAGTCCCAGGAGCGGTACGAGACCCAGGAGGAGATCCTTTCGGTGGCGCAGGGCTACCGGAAACGGGAGCTTGGGCTGGACGCGCTGGTGCTGGACTGGCTCTCCTGGGAGGACGGAAAATGGGGACAGAAGTCCTTTGACCGAAAGCGGTTCCCCGACGTGCAGGATATGACGGACCGCCTCCATGAGGAAGGGATCCATTTCATGATCTCCATCTGGCCGAACATGAGCGAAACCTGTGAGAACTATCGGGAATTTAAGGAGCAGGGAAAGCTCCTTCCCGCCAGCGACGTCTATGACGCCTTCCGGGAGGACGCCAGGCAGCTTTACTGGAAGCAGGCCGAGGAGGGGCTGTTCCGGTACGGGGTGGATGCCTGGTGGTGCGATTCCAGCGAACCCTTTACGCCGGAATGGGCCAGAATGGTGAAGCCGGAGCCTGCGGATATGTACGAGGCCTTTGTAAAGGAAGCGGGGCTTCGGATCCCGGCGGAGCGCTGCAACGCCTACGGCCTGGTCCACGCGCAGGCGATCTATGAAGGGCAGCGCGGCAGCGGTTCTCCCAAGCGGGTGGCGAACCTGACGAGAAACGGCTATACCGGCCAGCAGAGATACGGGACGATCCTCTGGTCCGGCGACATCGAGGCCTCCTGGGAGAGGTATCGGAAGCAGATCGCGGCAGGGCTGAATTTCTGCGCGGCGGGCCTTCCCTACTGGACCCTGGACATCGGCGCCTTTTTCGTCAAGAGGGGGGAGCCCTGGTACTGGACCGGGGATTATGAAAAGGGGATGGAGGACCTGGGCTATCAGGAGCTGTATACCAGGTGGTTCCAGTACGGCGCCTTCCTTCCGGTGTTCCGGGGACACGGGACCGACGTCCGTCGGGAAATGTGGATGCTGAACGGCCCGGATGACTGCTTCTATGACGCCGCGGTAAAGGCGAGCCGCCTCCGTTATCTGCTGATGCCCTATCTTTATTCCCTGGCGGGAGCCGTGTGGAGGGAGGACGCTTCCATCATGCGCCTTCTTGCCTTTGATTTCGCTTCCGATGAAAAGGCGTGCGGCTGTAAGGATCAGTACCTGTTCGGGAAAAGCCTGATGGTCTGCCCGGTCACGGAGCCGATGTATTACGGGGTGGACAGCGTGCCGCTTACGGGGAGGCCGAAAACGAGGACAGTCTACCTGCCGTCCGGCACGGACTGGTATGATTTCCATACGGGCAGGAGCTATGCGGGCGGCCAGTCCATAGAGGCGGACGCTCCCATCGACCGGATCCCGCTGTATGTGCGGGCGGGCAGCATCCTTCCCGTCGCCGCGCGGCCCGGAAAAAATGTGAAGGAAACCCTGGCAGGCGATGTGACCCTGTTAGTCTATCCCGGCGCGGACGCGGCGTTTACGCTCTATGAGGACGCCGGGGACGGATACGGCTACGAAACGGGCGAGTACGCGACGGCCCGCGCCGTATGGCAGGAAGAGACAGGGACGCTTACGGTGGAAAGCCCGCAGTCCCCTTCCGGCTGGAGCGGCCGCGGCAGGGAATATACCTGGAAAGTGATCGGATAACAGCGGCTGCACAAAAAAGATTCTGGAAAATAAGGGCGCGGCAGGCGGCAGTTTCCCGATATGGAGGGATCCTGCCGCCTGCCCTGCCTTTGCGGCCGCCAAAAAGGAAATGTCCATTGCCCCTTGCGGGATGCCGAAAAAAAGTGTAAAATCGGTACAGATTTGACAATGGGCTGCGAGGGCCCGGAAGAAAGGAATGAGTTATGGCACTGAGCAAAAAGCCGGTCACCGGCATGAAGGATATTCTCCCCGCGGAGATGGAGATCCGGGACTACTGCATCGGCATCATCAAGGATACCTACGCGAAGTTCGGTTTTACCTCCATCGAGACGCCCTGCGTGGAGAACATCGCCAACCTGACCAACAAACAGGGCGGCGACAATGAAAAACTGATCTTTAAGATCTTAAAAAGAGGGGAAAAGCTGAACCTGGAAACGGCGCAGACGGAAGCCGACCTGGTGGACGGCGGGCTCCGGTACGATCTGACCGTGCCCCTCTGCCGTTATTATTCGAACAACGCCAACAGCCTGCCGTCGCCCTTTAAGGCGCTGCAGATGGGGAATGTATGGCGGGCCGACAGGCCGCAGCGGGGAAGATACCGCCAGTTCATGCAGTGCGATATCGACATTCTGGGCGAGCCCTCCAACCTGGCGGAGATCGAGCTGATCCTGGCCACTACCACCACTCTGGGAAGGCTTGGCTTTAAAAATTTCCAGATCCGCATCAATGAGCGGCGGATCCTGAAGGCCATGGCGGCCTACAGCGGCTTCCCGGAGGAGAGCTTTGACACCGTCTTTATCATCCTGGACAAGATGGACAAGATCGGCAGGGAAGGCGTGGAGAAGGAGCTTCTGGAAAGCGGCTTCGACCCGGCGGGCGTGGAAAAGTATCTGTCCCTGTTTGAATCGCTTGGGCAGACGGAGGACGGCCTTTCCTGGCTGAAGGAAACGCTGGGGGATGCGCTGGAGAGCGGCGTGATCGAGAACCTGCAGGAAATCGTGGAGAGCGTGACGCAGACGAAGGCCGCTGATTTTGAAATGGTGTTCGATCCCACGCTGGTGCGCGGCATGTCCTATTATACGGGAACCATTTTTGAGATCGCCATCCCGGAATTCGGCGGAAGCTGCGGAGGCGGCGGAAGATATGACAAAATGGTGGGGAAATTCACCGGAAACGACGTTCCGGCCTGCGGCTTTTCCATCGGCTTTGAGCGGATCATTTTGCTTTTGATGGAGCAGGGCTTCCAGATCCCGGGCCGCCCGAAGAAGAAGGTGTTCCTGATCGAAAAGGGCGTTTCCGGCAAAGCGCTTGCGGACTGCATCGCGCAGGCGCAGAAGGAGCGGGAGACCGGCACGCAGGTGCTGGTGGCCAGGATGAATAAAAACAAGAAATTCCAGAAGGAGCAGCTCATGAAGGAAGGCTGGGAGGAATTTCAGGAGTTTTACAGAGAACCGCTGAAATAAAATAAGGGCGGTGGGAAAATCGGAGATTTTCCCTGGAAATTGGCCTTGCGGCCAATTTCTCGGATTAAATGCCGTCTATGACGGCAGAAGGAGAGGAAATTATGGCTGAATCAATGAAGGGCCTGAAGAGGACCCACAGATGCGGGGAGCTTTCCGCCGCCAACGTGGGAGAAACCGTCACCGTCATGGGATGGGTGGCAAAGCAGAGAAACAAGGGCGGCATCGTTTTCGTGGATTTAAGAGACCGTTCCGGCATCCTGCAGATCATTTTTGAGGAAGGAGACGTGGGAGCGGAGGGCTTTGAAAAGGCCGGAAGACTGCGCAGCGAGTTCGTGGCCGCCGTGACCGGACGGGTGGAACGGCGCGCGGGCGCGGTCAATGAAAACCTGGCGACCGGTGAGATCGAGGTGCGGGCCCAGTCCGTTCGCATCCTTTCCGAGGCGCTGACCCCTCCCTTCCCCATTGAAGAGAATTCCAAGACGAAGGAAGAGCTGCGCCTGAAGTACCGCTATCTGGATCTGAGAAGGCCGGACCTGCAGAAAAAGATCATGCTCAGAAGCCGGATCACCTCCGCGATCCGGGAATTCATGACGGAGGAGGGCTTCCTGGAGATCGAGACGCCCATGCTCACCAAGTCCACGCCGGAGGGCGCGAGAGACTATCTGGTACCCAGCCGGGTGCATCCGGGCATGTTTTACGCCCTTCCTCAGTCGCCCCAGCTGTTCAAGCAGCTGCTGATGTGCGCAGGCTACGACCGGTATTTCCAGATCGCAAGGTGCTTCCGCGACGAGGACCTGCGGGCGGACCGCCAGCCGGAATTCACCCAGGTGGATATGGAGCTGTCCTTCGTGGACCAGGACGATGTGATGGAAGTGAATGAGCGGCTGATCAAATACATCTGCAAAGAAGCCATCGGCCTGGACGTGCAGCTTCCCTTACGCAGGATGCCCTGGATCGAAGCCATGGACCGCTTCGGCTCCGACAAGCCGGATACCCGTTTCGGCCTGGAATTAAAGAACGTATCCGACGTGGTAAAGGGCTGCGGCTTCGGCGTGTTCACCTCTGCCCTGGAGGCGGGCGGCTCCGTGCGCGGCATCAACGTGAAGGGACAGGCCGCCATGCCCAGAAAGAAGATTGATTCCCTGGTGGAATACGCGAAGGGCTGCGGCGCGAAGGGCCTTGCCTACCTTTCCATCCAGCCGGACGGCAGCTACAAGTCCTCCTTTGCCAAGTTCATGACCGAAGAAGAACTGAATGCTCTTGCGGCGGCCATGGAAGGAGAAAAGGGCGACCTGCTTCTTTTCGCGGCGGATAAGAACACCATCGTTTACAACGTGCTGGGCGGCCTGCGCCTGGAGCTGGGAAAACAGCTGGGACTGATTGATGAAAACCGCTTCGATTTCCTCTGGGTGACCGAATTCCCGCTCTTTGAGTGGAGCGAAGAGGAGAACCGCTACGTGGCCATGCATCATCCCTTCACCATGCCCGTGGAGGAGGATCTGGACCTGCTGGAGACCGATCCCGGAAAGATGCGCGCCAAGGCTTACGACATCGTGTTAAACGGCACGGAGCTGGGCGGCGGAAGCGTGAGAATTTCCGATGAAAACATCCAGGAGCGTATGTTCACAGCCCTTGGCTTTACGAAGGAAAGCGCCCATGAGCGCTTTGGCTTCCTCCTTGACGCCTTCAAGTACGGCGTTCCGCCGCACGCCGGACTGGCCTACGGCCTGGACCGCCTGGTGATGCTTCTGACCGGCGCGGACAGCATCCGCGAGGTCATCGCCTTCCCGAAAGTAAAGGACGCCTCCTGCCTGATGACGGAAGCACCCAACGTGGTGGACGAAAAGCAGCTGGAGGAGCTGGGCATCGCCATCACGGCGAAGGAAGAAGAGGCAGCGCCTGCCGGGACGGGCGCAGAGCAGGAATAAGCTGGGAAAAAGAATAAAGCATAAATATCATGAAGAGCCGGAGCCTGATTCTTTTGGGTTTCGGCTTTTTTAAAAGAAAGAACTTGTAAACACTGATAATCCGTGTTACTATTTTTACAGGCATAAATTTTCTTAAAAAGGCCGTTCGGCCAATCTGTCAGGACAGAGAACCTGTCCATTCTGACATCATTTCAGGAACTCTATGCTGAATCTATTTACCCCAGGAACACGTACAGACCCGGCAGGAGTGGCTGAAAGAAAAATACTGCTCCTGCCCGTACAGGCGTCACATGAAGTACGCCGGAAAGGAAGGAGCGATATGCTAGATGCTTTAACTGTGAACCGGGAGCATAAGGATACGGTTTTCAGGATGCTCTATAAGGAAAAAAAGGAACTGCTTACATTATACAATGCGCTGAACGGGACGGATTATCAGGATCCGGAGGAGCTTACCGTTACAACGCTGGAAAACGCGATCTACTTCGGTATGAAGAACGACGTATCCTTTTTGCTGGATTCCAGGTTGATGCTTTACGAACATCAATCCACATGGAACCCGAATATCCCACTCCGGAACCTGTTTTATATTGCACGGCTTCTGGAAAAATATGTGAATGAGTGCGGACACTCCTTGTATTCCTCCGTACTGATCCGGCTTCCGGAGCCCAGGTTCGTGGTCTTTTACAACGGCCTGCGGAATGCGGAGGACGACATGACTCTGAAGTTGTCGGATTCTTTTAAAAGGGAAGAAGAAGATCCGGCGCTGGAACTGAAGGTGCGTTTCCTGAATATCAATCCGGGATCGAATCCGGAACTGATGGAAAAGTGTCGGACGCTGCGGGAATACAGTGAATTTGTAACCCGTGTCAGGAAATGCGTGAAGGAAGTGGCATCTTTAGCGGATGCAGTGGAAAGAGCTGTGACGGAATGTATCCGAGAAGGGATTCTGGAAAACTTCCTTCGCAGCCAGAGGTCGGAGGTGGTAGCCATGTCAATCCTGGAGTTTAATCGGGAAGAGGAACTGAAAAAACTGCGCAGATCAGAATATGAGAACGGAAAAGCGGAAGGAAAAGCAGAGGCGCTGTTTCTGGTCCTGGAATTCCGGTGGACGGTTCCGGGATGGCTGAAGGAGCGTATTTTGAAAGAAGGAGACGCGCTTCGTCTGGAAAACTGGATGAGAAACGCAATGGACGCCGGGACGCTGGAGGATTTTCTGAGGAAAACAGGCCTTCAGGAGGGCGGAAAGGGCAAGCCGGAGAAACAAGAAAAAATGATAATGAGATAAAAAACTGCCATGCAGCGGGAGCTGATCTGTATCCGCTGTATGGCAGTTTTTTCGTCAAATAATTACTTTTACGAAAAAAAACCGCGCCTAAATTTTACTGAAATTCTCCATTTTTCGAAGATTATAGACAGGATTCCCCGTCCATTCCCTATTATATATCCTTTATTCCGTTTTAACAACCACTAAAAATGTATATTTTATCCGTTTAAAAAGCGGATTTTGGTAAAAAAACTGCCAAAAATTTCGTTTTTATGACTCAAACTTCGCATATAGATTTTACCTATGCACCTTAAAAATTCAATATCTGGCAGGTATTCGATTATCAAAGTTCTATCCTTTGCCCTATGCCGCCT
>CAJFMW010000074.1 GCA_904392525.1 uncultured Eisenbergiella sp. | reverse complement strand
AAGATCCAAACAGTACAGGGTTGCGAAGCAGTCCGTTATGAGAGCGCTCACCTCCTCCTATGCAGGACGTAAGGAGAGAAAGCGTCAGTTCAGACAGCTGTGGATCACCCGTATCAACGCTGCTGCAAGAATCAACGGCCTGTCCTACAGCAAGTTCATGCACGGCCTGAAGCTGGCTGGTGTGGATATCAACAGAAAGATGCTGGCTGAGATGGCAGTTAACGATGCAGAAGGATTTGCTACGCTGGCTGAGGTTGCAAAATCCAAAATCGCATAAGAGTTCTGAAGATTAAGGAGTTCCGGAAACGGGACTCCTTTTTGCGCGATAAGCCCGGCAAGCGGCCGATAGCTTTACATGTACGGCCATTTGCCGGGCTGACAGTAAAGGAGATTGACATGAACTGGAAGGCATCAGATGAAGAAAGAAAAGATTTGATCCGCTGGTGTGTGATAGGGGACTCCTTCACCTATCTGAACGACCATCTGGATGAAACGGGATACAGGGTGACAGAAGGATATATCAGCAGGACCTGCCGGAAGGTGAGCGGCCTTTTTCCGATTAATTTGGGGAAAAACGGTTCTGCAACGCCGGACTGGCTGGAGGAAAAGCTGCCGGAGGCCGACCTGTATACGGTGCTTCTTGGGACGAACGACTGGCATACAGGGGTTCCTCTGGGAACGCAGGAGGATTTTGATCAGAAAAGGGAAGGCTCTATTCTGGGAAATCTGGCTGTTATTTTGTCCCATATCCGCCAGGCGGGACCGGATGCGAAAATAATTGTGATGAACCCGGTGGAGCGCGGTGATTTTGTATACATTCTGGATCCGATGAACCATGCGCACGGAAGTTATGCGCCGGATCAGGGACAAATGCTCTGTGATATTGCGGAAGGCATTCTGAACGCCTGCCGGAATGCGGGGATTCCTGTTCTGGATCTGCACGGCCTCTCCGGCTTTGCGCCGGAGACTGCCGTGCGGTTTAAGCGGGTGAAAACCCCGGAGGGATACCGGGAGCTTGCTTATCCCGATTATGTCGGCGTGCAGATTGATTATGAAAATGATGAATATCCTTATCCTCCCGAGGCTGCGGATTATACCTATGACGGTCTGCATCCTTCGGATAAGGGAAACGAGGAGATTGCCTGTCTGCTCGCTGAGAAAATAAAAGAGGTTATGCATGCGGAATGTCCGTAAATTCGCTGATCTCCCGGCTGATGGTGCACAGATCCTCCACGGACAGCTCATGCAGGTCGGCATGTCCGGTGATCCGGGCGAACATTTTAAGCTCTTCCAGAGAGACGTTCAGAAAGTTGGCGACCCTTGCTGCTGCAGCGTCCTGATTCAGGCGCTTGCGCAGCTCTTCATCCTGCGTGGCAATGCCCATGGGACACATTCCGGTTCCACAGATTTTATACTGCTGACAGGCCATGGCGATGAGAGGAGCGCTTGCTACGGCAATGGCGTCCGCGCCCATGGCGATGGCCTTGGCGAAATCGGAGGAAACCCGGAGGCCGCCGGTGATGATCAGGCTGATGTCCGACTGGATGCTGTCCAGATATTTTCTGGCGCGGTGCAGCGCATAGATGGTGGGAACGCTTGCAGAATCCCGAAGCAGCATGGGAGAGGAGCCCGTCGCTCCACCTCGCCCGTCAATGGTGATGAAGTCCGGTTCCGCATATGCGCAGAAGGCGAGGTCCCGCTCAATATGCCCTGCGGCAATCTTGATGCCGATCGGCCGTCCTTCGGAGGCCATCCGGAGCTGGCTGACGAGGGCCTTCATATCATCCTTTGTTTCAATTCCGGGAAAACGGGAAGGGGCGATCACATCCTTACCCATTGGCTTGTTCCGGATACGGCTGATTTCCTCCGTTACCTTTTCTCCGGGCAGGTGGCCGCCCATGCCGGGTTTGGTGCCCTGCCCGATTTTGATTTCAATAGCGTCCGCATTACGGAGATTTTCCGGGGTTACGCTGTAGAGGTTTCCTACATATTCAAAGATATATTTGTCCGCTGCCTGCATTTCCTCCGGCAGGATCCCGCCTTCTCCGGAGCACATGGCGCTGTGGGCCATGGCGGAGCCCCGGGCCAGGGAGACCTTGGCCTCTCTGGAAAGCGCGCCGAAGGACATATGGGAGATATAAACCGGATTTTCCAGAATGAGCGGCCTGGCGGCATGCGGTCCGATCACGGTGGTGGTGCGCACTTCGGCATTCTCATTTAACGGCATGGGGTCAAGCTGAGCGCCCAGAATGAGAATATCATCCCAGCTCGGCATGGGAAGAAGCGTCCCCATTGCGGCTGAAATGCTTTTCCCGGTCACCGCCATTTCATGGATTTCCTTCATATACCGGCAGGAGGCGTCGCTGCGGACGAACTCCTTCGGATAATCCAGCTTCAGCTCCTTTGCGGGCTGTTTTTTTATGTCCGCTTCCTCCTGCCAGAGCGTAAATTTATCCGCGCTCTGATGGCAGACGGGACATTCCTTCAGTTCAGAAAACGGAGCCCCTTCCTGCTCCTCATCATAGATGTAGCCGCATACGCTGCAACGGTATTTTGCCATAATTCCCCCTTTCCGCCGCCTCCGGGCGGCACCTGAAGCACGATCCTTTTCGAAGTGATTCAGAGAATGGTTCATCATTGGTGTCAGCTCCAGTATATCATGTGTCGCATGGCGGTGCAATCAGAGGGGAGAGATGCAGTTTTAAAACAAGGATTGTAGTCGCTGGATACGCTTGATATTCGTTTGTTACCTGTAGTAGAATGATAACGGAATGTCTGGGTAAATATCTGCAGCAGGAGGAGAAATATGAGTACCGAAAACAATGCATTATTTTACGCAAAGGCATCTGTGGAAACCATGATGCGTAAATTCCAGGCAGCGGAGCTGCCGCCGAAGGGGCACTTTCATTACCATCAGGGCGTGTTCCTGTCCGGGGTGTATCAGACGTATCGGCTCTGCGGAGACCGGCGGTATTTTGATTACATAAAGGGCTGGGTGGATTCCTGTGTGAATGAAAAGGGCGAAATTCATGAATGTGACCTGGGAGAGCTTGACGACATTCAGCCCGGGATTCTGCTTTATCCGCTTCTGGATGAAACGGGAGATGAGAGATATAAAAAGGCGCTGGATACTTTGCTTGCGGCGGTGAAGGATTTCCCGAGAAATGAGGTGGGAGGTTTCTGGCACAAGGAGGCGTGTCCGGAGCAGATGTGGCTGGACGGGTTGTATATGGGAGGCCCGATTGCGGCGGAGTATGGCAGCAGATTTCACCAGCCTGAATTTCTGGATCTGGTGGTGGAGCAGGCGCTTCTCATGCGGGAAAAGACGAGGGATGAGAAAACAGGACTGTGGTATCACGCCTGGGACTGCGCGAAGAAGCAGGAGTGGGCAGACCCGGAGACGGGGCTTTCTTCAGAATTCTGGGGAAGAAGCATCGGCTGGGTTCCCGTGGCTGTGCTGGATGATCTGGATTTTCTGCCGAAGGATCATCCCGGATATGAAAAGCTCTGTGCGCTGGTAAAGGAGCTTCTGGAGTCGGTATGTAAGTATCAGTCGGAGGATGGCCGCTGGTATCAGGTGGTGGATAAGGGCGGCATGGAAGGAAACTGGCTGGAAAATTCCTGCAGCTGTCTGTTTGTGGCCGCGATCTGCAAGGCGGTGAGAAAAAGGATTCTGCCAGAAGAGTATCTGGAAAAGGCGCGCAGAGGGTATGAGGGCGTGATCCGCTCTCTGGAATGGGACGGAGACGACCTGCTGGTCGGAAACGTGTGCATTGGCACCGGAGTGGGAGATTACAGACATTACTGCGAACGCCCGGTTTCCGTTAACGATCTGCACGGCGTAGGAGCTTTCCTTCTGATGTGTGCGCAGGCAGAGATCTGCGCACGGGAATATTCAAGTAGATAAAAGCTGTTTGACCGGCATTTCAGCAGTTCCAGCGAATGGAAACGGGATGGGGCTCGTTGGGAACGGCAACAGCCTGAAGGGACTGCAGTGCCCCCTGGAGTTCCTCTTCCGCCAGCCGGTCATAGGTGGCAGCGGCTTCTGAGAGTCCTGCGCTGTGATAGGCACAGGCAGCGGCTCCGTAAAGCAGGAAGCCGAAAGCGTTGGTGGGGGTCTGTGCGGCGGCGCAGGCAGTGGAAACTGCCCGTGCTGCCGCGAGGGAGACGGGATCAGCCGTGCGGCTGTCGGCGAACTCCTTTGCTGCACTTCTCGCCCCGGCAAGGTGTGATTTTAATTCTTTCAGCGTCATTTCTTTGTTCAGAAAATTTTCTACAGCGGAAATCGTTTGCTCCATCTGATGAAAAATCTCAGGTTCTTCTTTGATCAGCAAAAGATAATGTTCTTTTGCATAGGCAGCCGCCCATCGGGTGAGTGTTTCCTTACTCTGCGTCTCGATGAGGCGCATCAGAGCCGTTGCCGCATTGCCGTTCATGTCTCCAAGCATTTTTCTGAGAGCTGCCATAAGAGTATCCTTTCTTTGCCGTCGGTGACGGCAGAAATTATCATTTACTGAAACTGCATTTCATAATAGTGTGCGTAGATGCCTTTTTTCTGAATCAGCTCCTCATGGGTGCCCCGCTCAGCGATGCCGTTATCCGCAATGACCAGAATTTCATCCGCACCGTGTATGGTGGACAGCCGGTGGGCGATGGTGATGGTGGTGCGGTCTTTTGCAAGCACATCCAGACTCTGCTGGATCCAGCGTTCGCTTTCGTTGTCGAGGGCGCTGGTGGCTTCGTCCAGAATCAGGATGGGCGGATTCTTTAAGAATACGCGGGCAATGGAAATGCGCTGCTTCTGACCGCCGGAGAGCCTGGTGCCCCGTTCTCCCACGAAGGTGTCATAGCCGTCGGGAAGGGACTGGATGAAATCGTGGATGTTGGCTTTTTTGGCGGCATCGATGATTTCATCCATGGAAGCGCCGGGCTTACCATAGGCGATATTTTCCCGGACGGTGCCGCAGAACAGGTAGACGTCCTGCTGAACAACGCCGATCTGACGGCGCAGGGACTGCAGGGTCAGGGAGCGCACGTCCTGTCCGTCAATGGTGATCCGTCCGCCCGTTACGTCATAAAAACGAGGCAGAAGGTTGCATATGGTGGACTTGCCGCTTCCGGAGGGCCCCACAAGCGCGATGGACTTTCCCGCCGGAATCTGAAAGGAAACGTTGGTAAGCACCGGTGTATCGTCATCGCTGTAGTGGAAGGAGACGTTTTCATAGGAAACATGTCCCTTCACATTTTCCAGGGGATGGGCATCGGGCGCATCCTTGATATCCGGATCGGTTTCCATGACGGAAATAAAGCGTCTGAAACCGGACAGGCCCTTCTGGATCATTTCGGTCAGCTCCACAAGAATCTGGATCGGGCTGATAAAGATACCGATATAGAGGGCATACATGGCGAGATCTCCGACCTGCATCTGTCCCCTGGCGATCAGGTATCCGCCGAATACCAGGGTGACGAGATACATCATGCCCTGGAAAAACAGGTTCCAGCCCATGAAGCTGCCCATGCACTTATAATTGGCATCCTTGGAAAGCAGGAAGCCGTGATTGCTCTTCTGGAATTTATTCCGCTCCACATCCTCGTTGGCAAAGGACTGAACCACCCGGATGCCTGCCAGGGTATCCTGCAGGCTGGCGTTGACATCACCGATTTTTCGCCGGTTATCCATGAAGGTGAGCTGCATTCTCTGATTCTGGCTCAGGGAGAAAACAAACATACAGACCACCAGGACAGCCATGGGAATGGCGAGCCGCCAGTTGATGAGGAAAAGGAATACAAAGGAGCCCACCACCTTAATCAGAGAGATGAACAGGTTCTCCGGACCGTGGTGCGCAAATTCGGCGATATCGAACAGATCGGAGACCAGCTTGCTCATCATCTGGCCGGAATTGTTCTGGTCGTAATAGGAAAAGGAAAGCTTCTCATAATGGTCGAAGAGCTGCTGGCGCATATCCCGCTCCATGTTCGCACCCATCATGTGCCCCTGGTAGCTGACATAATATTTGCACAGGCTCTGAATGAGATACATGAGAAAAAGCCCGATGGCGATCGGCAGAAGTGCGTTTAAAATCGTCTGGCTGTCCCGGGTGAACAGGGTTCCGGTCAGACTGCGCAGAAGCTGCGGATAGACCAGATCTACTACGCTGATGATCGTTGCGCAGAGCAGATCCAGAAAGAAAACTGCCTTATAAGGCGCATAGTAACGGATAAATTTTTTCAGTAACTCCATGACTCCTCCCTGTCCGGAGCGGTTTGGCTCCGGTTGGAAAATGGGCCGTCAGACGCATTTTCCGGTTTTCAATTTCTATCGTAAAAATATTTTTCTGCGGGAAAAAGAGCCGGTATGGAGTTCCCGCAGGAAACAGATACCCCGCCGGATGACGGGATATCTGCGCGACAGAACCATACTAACACAATCCGGCGGGGGAAACAAGCGGGAAGGGACGGAATTACTCCCTCACCGCATTTTTTGCGTTTTGGAGCGTTTTACGGCTGGAAGGAGATATTTTGAATTTGTGTCCGTCCTTCATGGTCAGATCGAAGAAACCGATTTTGTCGATATCTTTCAGGCTGATAGCAGAGGTACAGCCGATCATGGCAAGGCGGCCGGAGGGACTGATTCGGATATAACCGATATCCGCCTTGACAATGCCGCGGGTGGAGCTGTCCACATCGAAGCCCAGGTTAGCACAGAAATTCAGGAGGGTGGACACGGAGATTTTTTCGGTTCCGTCCACAAGGCGGATGTGGACCGTCTGTTCATCCACCGGCCAGGCGTACATGATATCTTTTTCCTCCAGATAGAAGGTCTCAGTGAGAGAGCGGAATTCGAACCGCTTGACCTGACTGTTTTTGATGGAAAGCAGCTGGTCGCACATGGATGAGAGCTCGGAAGGATTGATTGGCTTGTCCAGAAAAAAGCAGTTGTCCGGGAGGGACGGGGACTTTCTGTAATCGGTTTTGGAACAGCAGAATATGATGGGGAGAGCCGCTCCGTCCGCCCGAAGCATATTTGCGATTTCCACGGCATCGTTGCCCTCTTCCGTCATATCGATGAAAAGACCGTCGTAGATCATGGGGGTGGTAAGAAGGGCTTCCTTGTTTCCGTAGGAATCCACATACAGCACGCCGGTGGTATTCAGTCTCCGGTCTGATTCGCGGCCCAGGAGCCGTTCCATCTGTTTTCTGTCCGCTATGTTATCGTCACATACCGCAAGATGCATAACTACCTTCTTTCCGCCGCCTCAGGCGGCATTATTTCAAGAAAAAGAATGGCGTGAGCCATTCTTTGGCGCGAACCGGAGGTTTGCGCCTTACATGAAAGTGAAGCGGATCGGAGCGGCAAAAAGGAGATAGCCCAGGATTGCCAGCTGTACGATCAGAATTGCGGGCATACCGAAAACAAAACTCCTGTGTCTGGTTTTGTGCCGGAAAACGTACATTCCGGCAATACAGCCGATGCTTCCGCCGATAACCGCCGTGAGAAAGAGATTGGCTTCCGGAATCCGGTATGCCCCCTTTCTGGCACGCCGCTTATCAATACCCATTTCGGCAAAACCCACTATATTTACTATTATAACATAAAGAACCAGAATGAAAATAACATTCATATGGAAAATTCTCCTTTGGGGGACAGGAAAAACAACGGATGGCGCGCGTATCGCGTCATCCGTTGTGAATGCGTTCAGGTATCAGCGGAAGTTATTTATTTTCCTTTTCCAGCTCCTGGTGCTTCATGGCGCGCACCTTAGAGGAAAGGCCGAACAGGTTGATGAAGCCTTCCGCATCGTGATGGTCGTACAGATCTCCGGTGGTGAAGGAGGCGATGGACTCGTTATACAGGGAGTAAGGGGAAGTGGTTCCGGCCTTGATGATGTTGCCCTTGTAGAGCTTGAATTTCACTTCTCCGGTCACGTATTCCTGAGTCTTTTCGATGAAGGCCTGCACCGCTTCACGAAGAGGGGTGAACCATTTTCCTTCATAAACGATCTGGGCGAACTTGTTGCCCATGTCCAGCTTCATGGTGGTGGTTTCACGGTCAAGGATCAGCTCTTCAAGCTGCTGATGGGCTTCATACAGGATGGTTCCGCCGGGGGTCTCATAAACGCCGCGGGATTTCATGCCGACAACGCGGTTTTCCACGATGTCAACGATGCCGATGCCGTGCTTGCCGCCCAGCTCGTTGAGCTTGCGGATGATGTCGGAAACCTTCATCTTCTCTCCGTTGATGGAAGTGGGAGTACCCTTTTCAAAGGTCATGGTCACATACTCGGGCTCATCAGGAGCTTTTTCAGGAGTGGTACCCAGAACCAGCAGATGGTCATAGTTGGGCTCATTGGCCGGATCTTCAAGCTCCAGTCCCTCATGGCTGATGTGCCACAGGTTACGGTCGCGGCTGTAGCTGGAATCCGCGGAGAAGGGAAGGTCGATGCCATGGGCCTTGCAGTATTCGATTTCGGACTCACGGGAATCCAGCGTCCATTTGTCGTTTCTCCAGGCGGCGATGATTTTGATATCCGGAGCCAGGGCCTTGATGCCGAGTTCAAAACGAATCTGGTCGTTCCCCTTGCCGGTCGCGCCGTGGCAGATGGCAGTAGCGCCTTCTTTCCGGGCGATTTCCACCAGCTTCTTGGCGATCAGCGGCCTTGCCATGGAAGTGCCGAGCAGATATTTGTTCTCATAAACGGCATGGGCCTTAACACAAGGCATCACGTATTCGTCGCAGAATTCATCCACAACATCCAGGATGTAGAGCTTGGAAGCGCCGCAGAATTTGGCGCGTTCTTCAAGACCGTCCAGCTCTTCTTCCTGGCCGCAGTCGATGCAGACACAGATCACTTCATAGTCAAAATTTTCCTTCAGCCACGGGATGATTGCCGTGGTGTCCAGTCCGCCGGAATAGGCGAGAATTACTTTTTCCTTCATGTTTTACCTCCTGTTTGCCGCCGCGGGCGGCGTTTCATTCCTGAAAGAACGGCGCGAGCCCTTCTTTGGCAGGAACCTGGGGTTCCTGCCGGCCTCCATCCGCCGCCGGAAGCGGCATTCTAAATGTATCTTCCTCCCGCAGGAGCGGCTCTTAACTCTCAACTAATATACAACAAAACCTTCTGCATTGCAAGTGAAAAAATATGCATAAAAGCGAAGCGGTTTCCGTCATTTTATACAGAAGGAGAGAGTGGAGAAATATAATAAATAAAGAAATGACAGCATAAATTCACAGCTTTTTCAGATTGGCGAGGAAAGCCTGCGAAAAATGGAAGGAAAATTAAAAAGAAAAAGGTATTGCATAATATGCGATATAGACGTATAATTATGCGAAGCGGAAGAGCGAAAGACGCAAAAAGCCCGGGGAGCATCTGTGAAACAGGGCGGGCTTCCGGCCATCCATAGCCGGGCAATCAGGGAAATAAGGATTGTCAGCGGGGATTTTTCTGATTATACTGAAAGAGATTGTACCCGTTCTGAACGAAGAAAGTATTCTTTTTATTTTTTAGGAAAGGAAGGATCACAGATGATAAAGGCAGGAATTATAGGAGCGACAGGATATGCGGGAGGGGAGCTGGTCAGGCTGCTCCTTGCGCATCCGGAGGCGGAAATCGTCTGGTATGGCTCCAGAAGCTATATCGATCAGAAATACGCGGATGTCTACCGGAATATGTTCGAGCTGGTGGACGCCTCCTGCATGGATGATAATATGGAAGAGCTTGCGGCAAAGGCGGATGTGATTTTTACGGCGACGCCGCAGGGACTGTGCGCGTCCCTGGTGAATGACGCGATTCTGGAACAGACGAAGATTGTGGATCTGAGCGCGGACTTCCGGCTGAAGGATGTGGAGGTCTATGAGAAGTGGTACGGCATTACCCATGCGGCGCCGCAGTATCTTCCGGAGGCGGTATACGGGCTTTGTGAGATCAACAGAGAGGCGGTGAAGGGTGCGCGCCTGGTGGCAAATCCGGGTTGTTATCCAACCTGTTCCACCCTGTCCATCTATCCTTTATTAAAGGAAGGTCTGATTGATCCGTCCACCATCATCATCGATGCCAAGAGCGGAACTTCCGGAGCGGGCAGAGGGGCGAAGGTGAACAACCTTTTCTGCGAGGTGAATGAAAATATCAAGGCTTACGGCGTGGCGAACCACAGACATACGCCGGAGATCGAAGAGCAGCTTTCCTGTGCGGCGGGAGAACCGGTGCTTTTGAACTTCACGCCTCATCTGGTTCCGATGAACAGAGGAATCCTGATTACGGCCTATGCTTCTCTGAAGAAAAAAGACGGCTGTCTGCCTTCCGCGCAGGAGGTGCGTGCCGCATATGAGAAATATTACGCTTCTGAGCGCTTCGTGCGTGTTCTGGATGCGGGCGTGTGTCCGGAGACCCGCTGGGTGGAAGGAAGCAACTATGTGGACGTGAACTTTAAGATTGACGAACGTACGGGCCGCGTCATCATGATGGGAGCCATGGATAATCTGGTGAAGGGAGCGGCCGGGCAGGCCGTGCAGAACATGAATCTGATGTTCGGCCTTCCGGAGACGATGGGACTTGAGCTGGTGCCGCTGTTCCCGTAGGATGAGCGGCATGAAAGAAGAAAAAAAGATAAAGGAAAAGGCCGGTGTGCGCGTTTCGGAAGCGGTGTTGCATGAGTTCCCGCCGGTCTGGAACACGGATTCGGAAATCCTGATTCTGGGAACCTTTCCGTCCGTAAAGTCCAGGGAGCAGCATTTTTATTACGGGCACCCGCAGAACCGGTTCTGGAAGGTGATTGCGGCGCTGACGAAAAGCGGGGTGCCGGAAACCATAGAAGAAAAAAAGAAGCTGCTTCTGGAAAACAGGATTGCCGTCTGGGATGTGATCGCTTCCTGCGAAATCGTGGGTTCCAGCGACAGCTCCATACGGAACGTGAAGGCCAATGATATAGCGGGATTGCTGAAAAAGAGCCGGGTTCATGCCGTATATGCAAACGGCGGTACGGCTTATCGCTTTTACCAGAAATATTGTTTCCCGGATACCGGACTGGAGGCGGTGTGTCTTCCGTCCACAAGTCCGGCGAATGCGGCCTGGACGCTTCCAAAGCTGCTGGAGGCATGGAGGGTGATCCTGCAGCCCTGACCGGGGCGGATGTACCGGGACGGACTCAGGTGTTGGGCGGGGCGGACGCATATACCGGGAGGATTGACAGAGGCCGCCAAAGGGCGTAAACTGCAAAGGATTCAAAAGAATGCCGCCTGGCGGCGGCGGAAAAAGAGGCTGGCACGAACCGGTGGTTCGTGCCGGAGAACGCCAGAGGCGTTCTCCTTCTGAAAATAAAGCCGCCCGACGGCGGCAGGGAAAGAGGCTGGCACGAACCACTGGTTCGTGCCGGAGAACGCGAGAGGCGTTCTCCTCTGAAAATAAAACCGCCTGACGGCGGCAGGGAAAGAGGAAATGTTGATGCTGCGAAAAATGACAATAGAAGATTATGATAACGTGAGCGCCCTTTGGCATAAGATCAAAGGCTTTTCCATCCGGAGCATCGACGACTCCAGAGAGGGTGTGGAGCGGTTCCTGAAACGCAATCCCGATACCAGCGTGGTCGCCATTGAGGATGGAAAGGTGGTCGGCGCGATCCTGTGCGGGCATGACGGCAGGAGAGGATGCCTGTATCACGTCTGCGTGGACCCGGAATATCGGATGCGCGGCATCGGAAAATCCATGGTGGTATTCTGCATGAACGCCCTGAAGGCGGAAAACATCAGCAAGGTCTCCCTGATCGCGTTTACCAGAAACGACATCGGCAACATGTTCTGGCGCACCATCGGATGGACCAGACGGGAGGACCTGAACTATTATGATTTTGTCCTGAATGAGAAAAACATAGAGCGGTTTAATGAGTAATGAAATGCCGCCTTTGGCGGCGGACGAAAGCTTACCGCCTTCGTCCGGAAAAAGGCGGCGGACGAAAGCCTGCAGCTTTCGTCCTTTGAATAAAGGCCGCCCGTAGGGCGGCGGAAAAACGAGGTGGATATGAAACACATCACAGGCGGGGTGACCGCAGCGAAGGGATTTGAAGCGGCAGGCGTCGAGGCGCAGGTCAAATATCAGAACAGGAAGGACATGGCGATGGTGTTCAGCCGCACGCCCTGCAGGGCGGCGGGCGTGTTCACCAGCAACGTGGTGAAGGCGGCTCCGGTGGTATGGGACCGGGAGATTGTGGAAAATGCCTCTGCGGTTCATGCAGTGGTGGTAAATTCCGGAATCGCCAACGCCTGTACGGGCGAACAGGGGCGGGAATACTGCAGGCAGACTGCACAGGCTGCGGCGGAAGCTTTGGGAGTTCCGGAGGATTCCGTGCTGGTGGCTTCCACGGGCGTGATCGGTATGCAGCTTCCCATGGACCGGATCACGGCAGGCGTGAAGGCGCTGGCAGGAACGCTTTCCGATACGGAAGGCGCCGGTCAGGCTGCGGCGGAAGCCATCATGACCACGGACACCCATTCCAAGCAGGTGGCGGTTACCATCGAGCTTTCCGGAAAGACGGTCACCATCGGCGGCATGGCGAAGGGAAGCGGAATGATCCATCCCAACATGTGTACCATGCTGGGCTTTGTGACCACGGATGCGGCGATTTCCAAAGAGCTTCTGCAGGAGGCGCTGCGTGCGGATGTGGTGGATACCTTCAACATGATCTCCGTGGACGGGGATACCTCCACCAACGATACGCTGCTGGTGCTTGCCAACGGCTGTGCGGGAAACGAGGAGATTACGGAAAAAAATGAGGATTACCGCATATTCTGTGAGGCCCTTCATGAGGTGAACATGACGCTGGCAAAGATGCTGGCGGGAGACGGAGAAGGGGCCACTGCCCTGTTCGAGTGCCGGGTGATTCATGCGGACACAAAGGAGAACGCACGGACGCTGGCAAAATCCGTCATCTGCTCCAGCCTGACCAAGGCGGCCATTTTCGGACACGACGCAAACTGGGGAAGAATCCTCTGCGCTCTGGGCTATTCCGGCGCCAAATTCGATCCGGAAGCCATTGAGCTTTTCATAGAAAGCGAGGCGGGAAAAATTCTCATCTATCAGAACGGAAGCGCGGCTGACTACAGCGAAGAGGAAGCCACCCGCATCCTGTCCTGCCCGGCGGTTACGGCGCTGGTGGACATGAAGATGGGAGAGGAGGAGGCGACAGCCTGGGGCTGCGATCTTTCCTACGATTATGTGAAAATCAATGCGGACTACCGGTCATAAGACGGCCGGTTTCAGGGTGAAAGGAAACGGACATGGAACAGAGGGAAATGGATCAGGTGATGCAGAAGGCGGCGGTGCTCATTGAGGCGCTGCCCTACATCCAGAAATTCAACAGAAAGATCATTGTGG
>CAJFMW010000073.1 GCA_904392525.1 uncultured Eisenbergiella sp. | reverse complement strand
TCAGGCCCGCTACTGGCAGATGGCGGATATCATTTCGCTGCTGCCTCAGTTTTTTCAGCCGGAAGAGGTCTTTCCCCTGGCGTTACAATACTATCGGAGTGTACTCCGGCTGATCGGAGAAGAAAATCTGTACCGGGAATATCTGGAGCCTCTACGGGAATCCAGCTACATCTATCTGAGCGGACGGAGCGATTTTCCCATTAACCATCGGATGGCAGGTTTCTGGAGACGTATGCTGAGAAGGTCGGCGCAGACGCCGGAGGCTTTTCAGGAATGGTTCCTTCTGGAATACACGCTGGAACGCCGTGGAAAGGGGGCGGTTACGGAGGGGCTGACTCTGGAAGATGATTTCCGGGCCTGCGAAGAGAAGATTCTGCCGAAGGAGATGTTATATGAACGGCTTCTGACGGGGAGGGATGCGGCCGGAGACCTGCGGACGCTCACCAATCCGACCCTGGCACGCAGCAGGGGAAAAAAGATTCTGGATACCTGGCCATGGGCCGGAGAGCTTGTGCGCACGGTGGTCAACCGCATTGTGGAGGTGGAGGAAAAGCGGGGAGAGCTTCCCACGCCCCTCACCACTCCGGCAAGGGCCATCGAGCGCTTTGAGGGAGCCGAATATTTCTGCGGCCTTCTGGCCGCACTGGGGAAGGAAAATTTCTTCCGGGGATATTTTTATTCCACAGAGACCACCAAACAGGCGGTGTTGAGCCGTCTGCTGAAGCGCTGCTACCCGGAAAAGGGGGATACGTCCGAAAAGCTGAAGGAGCTGCTTGGGGATACGGACATCAAAGAAAAGCGGCTGGCGGAGGCGGTGATGTACGCGCCCCAGTGGGCGGGCTTTGCGGAGGAGATTCTGAAATGGCCCGGCTTAAAGAAAGGCGTCTGGTTCTTCCACGCCCACATTAACGAAACCTTTTCCGCGGAAAAGGAGACGGAGGTGGCCCTCTATTCCCCCATCAGCCCGCAGCAGTTCAACGACGGCGCTTTTGACCGGGAATGGTTCCTTGCCGCCTACCGGGAGCTGGGAGAGAAACGGTTCCATGTCCTCTACCAGTCCGCCAAATATATTACCTCCGGAAACAGCGCCCACCGCCGTTCCCAGCTGTATGCGGACGCGGTTCTGGGAAAGCTTGATGCGAGGGAACTGGAGCGGGAGATCGAAGAAAAGCGGAATCAGGAAAAGCTGCGCTGCTATCCGCTTGTGCCCATCCGGGAGGGAGACCGGAAGGAAGCGCTGCGGCGGTATGAATTCATCCAGAAATTTCTGAAGGAGAGCAGGCAGTTCGGCAGCCAGCGCCGGGAGAGCGAGAAAAAGGCCGTTGCCACCGCCCTGGAAAATCTGGCTATGAGCGCCGGATTTTCAGATGTGAACCGGATGACCTGGTATCTGGAAAGCGAGAAGCTGAAGGAGCTTACGCCTCTTTTTGAAGGTGTAAATCTGGACGGCGTCATCCTCCGGCTGGAAATCGACGGGGAAGGAAATGCCTCCCTCGCAGTGGAAAAGGGAGGTAAGCCTCTGAAAACCCTGCCGAAGGCCCTGAGTAAAAATGAGACTGCACTCCGCCTGAAGGAAACCGTGAAGGAGCTGAAGGAACAGAAGCGCCGCGCCGGAGAGAGTCTGGAGCGGGCGATGATGGAAAGCACCGTTTTCCGGGTGGATGAGCTGGAGAAAATCCTGGACAATCCTGTCCTTGCACCCCAGGCCTCCGGACTGGTCTGGACGCTGGAGCACACGAACGGCTTTCTGCAGAAGACGGATACCGGTCTGATACTTCAGGATATTCGGGGCAGCCGTCACTCTCTTAAACAGGATGCGGGACTGCGGGTATCCCATCCCCATGATCTGATCACGGCAGGTGAATGGGCGGACTATATGCACGTACTCTATGAGGAAAAGAGAAAGCAGCCATTTAAGCAGGTATTCCGGGAATATTATCCGATTACCGAAGAGGAACGGCAGGAAAGGACCGTTTCCAGGCGCTATGCGGGCCATCAGGTGCAGCCGCAGAAGACGGTGGCGCTGTTAAAGGGACGCGGCTGGACGGTGGACTATGAGGAAGGCCTGCAGAAGGTATTCTACCGGGAAAATCTGATCGTTCGTATGTATGCCCTGGCAGACTGGTTTTCTCCGGCAGATATCGAGGCGCCCACCCTGGAAGAGATTCAGTTTTTTGACCGGGAGACGGGAAAGACGGTGGAACTGGAAGCGGTGCCGCCCGTTCTGTTTTCCGAAACCATGCGTGACATTGATCTGGTGGTGAGTGTGGCTCATGTGGGCGGCGTGGACCCGGAGGCCAGCCATTCTACCGTGGAGATGAGGACAGCCATCGCCAGGGAGCTGGTTTCCCTTCTGAAGCTTACCAACGTTTCCTTCATTGGAGCCCATGCGAAGATCTACGGTACGCTTGCAAACTATTCCGTACACCTGGGCTCCGGCGTCGTACACGGGGAAGGAATCGGCATGATCGCCATTCTGCCCGTCCATTCCCAGGCCAGGGGAAGAATTTTCCTGCCCTTCGCGGATGATGATCCGAAGACGGCGGAGATCATGTCCAGGATCATCCTGCTTTCGGAGGATAAAAAAATAAAGGATCCGGCTATTTTAAGCCAGATCCGTGGGTGATGCAAAGGGAAAACTTATTCATGATTTACCACTCCGGAATAGGCCGTTTTCACGCTGACCCCGGGAAGGTTTCCGATTTTCCCGGACAGAGCGGATATGATATTCTGCGGCGCATCCAGAGCTACGCTGATGATGTTGATTTTCAGCTTGCGGTAGGGGATTCCCATTCTGCCGATGATATAGTCGCCATATTCATGGAGAAGGGAATTCAGCTGCCCTACCGTTTCACCGTTTTCCACGATGATGCTGATTACAGCCACACGGGTTTCCATAGTGTCACCTCCTTAAAAAGCCGCCGCTGCGGATATTCCGCGCGGCGGCCCTTTTCTTCAGACCTCAGAACAGACGCTGAATCGTCTGGTTGAGAAGATCGAATTTGTGATTTTCCTCCAGCCCTGCGTCAGAAAGCAGTTTTGTCACCGCTTCCAGGCGGACGAGAGAGGGATCCGGTTTTACGGTTTCCAGAATGTTTTGGAGAAGACCGATCAGCCGCTGATTAGTCGCCTCACGCGCCTCCATCATGTGGCTGAGCGCCTCGGCCGGGGTATCCTTCAGATTTTCCATCTGAGCGATGGCGGCCCGAAGCTCGGCATTTCCTTCCAGAATTTCATCAATTTTGTGAACGATATAAGTTGTATCAAGTTTCTTTTCGACTGTTTCCGGCTGTTGCGTATTCTTTATTTCAAGATCAACGGTATGCTCCATACATTTACCCTCCACATATGCGGGCGGGCGCACAAGGCAGATTGTATTCCGGTTGACGAAGCGCGCCCTGCCGCTTTTTACAAGTCCTCTGGCACGTTTCGGCCAGGTCGCTCCATAAACGTTTCCGTCTGCATCGATGACAGCAATGTTTTTTTCCATGGGTGTCCTCCCCTTCTGTCAGATGTCCTTTTCAGTTCTGCGTCCGTTGCTGCGGACACGCTGCTTCGTTTTTTTGAATGGGTGTCTTCCCCTGCATCTATCATTATAAAGATTTCGGAAGGGTCTGTAAAGGAGTTTGACTCTGCTTACCGCTGAAAAGCTTTGGAAACAATCACCTCTACATGGCGCCTGCGGATTGTCCATCCATGTCCGATCGAATGGTCAAAAATCGGGCCGGGTCGCAGGCGGAAGGGAAAAATTCAGGATTTCTTACAGTTTTGTAAGGGAAGAATGCATAAAAACGCCTCTCCGCTTTGCTGATTTGTGTTACAATCAGAAGCGTAGAAGGAGGCCGGACATTCTGACGCAGACGGGCAGGAAGATTTTGGCATGGAGGTTACAGATGGAGAGAAACAGACTCCTTCTTTTGGAGGACGATAACAGTCTGATCGACGGTTTACAATATTCTTTGGAAAAAAACGGATTTCAGCTTAAGGTTGCGAGAACCCTGGAGGAGGGAAGGCGCCTGCTGTTCGGAGAAAATGACGGAGAAAGCGGCATTTGGGAGTATGACCTTCTGCTTCTGGATGTGTCCCTTCCGGACGGAACCGGTTTTTCCCTGTGCGAAGAGGTGCGTCGGAGGGGAAGCAGTATTCCCATTATATTTCTGACCGCAGCGGATGAGGAAACCAGCATCATACGGGGACTGGACGGGGGAGGGGACGATTATATCACCAAGCCCTTCCGGCTGGGAGAGCTGTGCTCCCGTATCCGGGCTCAGCTGAGAAGGAGCGCGGGAGGAGTCTGTGAAAAGGATGAGCTGCGAAGCGGCTCTGTGCGGGTTGACCTGACGGCCGGGAGGGCGTATCTGGACAGCCGGGTGCTGGAGTTGACGGCGGCGGAATACCGGCTGCTGTGCCTGCTCATGACGAATGAGGGAAGAACGCTGCCGAGGGGACGGATTCTGGACGTGCTGTGGGACGGAAACGGGAATTTCGTGGATGATAATACCCTGTCCGTCTATATCCGGCGACTGCGGGAAAAAATAGAGAGGGACCCTTCCCGGCCTCAGATGCTCCTCACTGTGCGTGGAATCGGTTATCGCTGGGAAGGAAAAGCAGGTGCGGACGCGGTAAAGTGAAGCTTTGGCAAAGCTGTGTTTTGTACCGGAACGGAGGTTAAGATGGAAGAAATCTGGCAGGACAGGCAGGAGAGAGGCTTTCTTTTATTTCTGGCCGTATTCTGCGCGCTGTTATTGGGTTCAGGAATCCTTGCGGGCTTCTGGCAGGCACAGGAAGTCAGAAATGCGCTTCTTGGCAGAGAGGCCCGGCTGGTATCCGGCATGCTGGAATCCGGTCTTTCGGAAGAGACAGCTGCGACGATTTTAAGCAGGACGGAAGTATCGGAAGAAGGGGAGGATCTTCTTCGGCGGACGGGGCGGACACAGGAAAGTCTGGCATGGCTGTATCCGGAAGTCAGGCGGGCGGCGGGGCGGACCGCTCTTTTTTCGTTTATGGGAGCAGGTGCGCTTGGCGCAGTCCTTTTTTCGGGGGCTGTTTTATTTCTGAAAAGACGGGAAGCGCTGTATGAGCAGGCTGCGTGCGTTCTTTCCCGCTTTGCGGAAGGGGATTTCTCCCGGCATCTGCCAAGAGGCGGCACGGGGGCGCTGTACCGCCTGTTTTCGGCGGCGGACCAGCTTTCCAGGGCCGCCCAGGTGCGGGGAGAAGCGGAGCGGGCCGCGAAAGAAACTCTGAAGAATGCTGTTTCGGATATTTCCCATCAGTTAAAGACCCCGCTTGCGGCCCTGTCCATGTATATGGAAATTCTTCAGGAAGAGCCAGAGCGGACGGAGACTGTCCGGGAATTTTCCGCAAAAGCCCTTCAATCCCTGGAGCGGATGCAGCGTCTGATCGGTCTGCTTTTGAAAATCATGCGCCTGGATGCGGGAAGCGTCCGTTTCGAGCCGGAGGACTGTCCGGTTTCGGAGCTGGTCCGGGAAGCGGTGGAGGAGCTGACCACCCGGGCAAGACAGGAGGGAAAGCATCTGATTGTGGAAGGGGATCCAAAGGAACGGGTGCGCTGCGATCCTGCCTGGACGGCTGAGGCCCTTTCCAATCTGGTGAAGAACGCGCTGGATCACACAGAAGGGGGCGGAACAGTGCGCATCAGCTGGACCCGCTCTCCGGGGCTGCTCCGCCTTCTGGTGGAGGACGACGGCTGTGGAATCCCTCCGGAGGATCTGCCCCATATCTTCAAACGCTTCTACCGCAGCGGCCGGGACAGAGCAGCCCGCAGTCTGCAGGGGGTGGGCCTTGGGCTTCCGCTTGCGAAGGCGGTGGTGGAGGGACAGGGCGGCGTGCTGTCCGTAAACAGCTCGCCCGGCGGGGGAAATTTTTCCCGAAGTTCTTCCGGCGGAGAAAATTTTTCCGGCGGAAGAACCGTTTTCTCCATTTCTTTTCTTTCGGAACTGTAAGGTTGGATTCACCGGAGTGTAAGGCGGATGTGCTTCAATGAGGTATGCGAAGACATACAGAAGCGGGAAGCCTGCAAAAACGCGGGCTTCGCCCTGCGGACACAGTTATGGAGGTTATGGAAAGGAAGGAAAACGGTATGGAAATTTTGCGGGTGGAAAAGCTGTGCAAGGTATACGGGACCGGAGAGGCCCGGGTGGACGCGTTGAAGGAGGTGTCCTTTTCCCTGGAAAAGGGAGAATTTGCCGCGGTGATCGGAGAATCCGGTTCGGGAAAGAGCACGCTTTTAAACTGTATCGGAGGGCTGGATGAGCCTACGTCGGGAAAGGTCTGGCTGGACGGGGAGGATCTTTTTTCCCTGTCGGAGAAAAAGCGGACGATTTTCAGAAGGCAGAACATCGGATTCATTTTTCAGTCCTTCCATCTCATTCAGGAGCTGGATGTGGAGCAGAATATTGTGTTCCCGCTGCTTCTGGATCACAGAAAGCCTGAACCGGGACTGGTGGAAGAAATGCTGCAGGTACTGGGGCTTACGGACAGGCGCAGGCATCTGCCCGGCCAGCTTTCCGGCGGTCAGCAGCAGCGTGTTGCCATCGGAAGGGCGCTGATTACACGGCCCATGCTGGTGCTGGCGGACGAGCCGACGGGAAATCTGGATTCCAGAAACAGCCGGGATGTGATGGACCTTCTTCTGAAGGCGTCCAGACACTACCAGCAGACCGTTCTGATGATCACCCACAACAGGAATCTTTCGTCCTGTGCGGACCGGGTGCTCCAGGTGACGGCGGGAAGCTGGTATGGCATCTATAATTACGGCCTGGATGAGCACTGGTGCATCGACGGGGTGGAAACGTCGGTGATCGGGACGGAGGAGACGCTGATCGAGATGTTTCCCACCGCTGAAATTCTGGAGGGGACTTTTCCTGAGAAGGAGAATGAAGCGGTTTTTTCGGACAACGCAAGGCAGCGGCTTGGGCTTTCCATCGGGGATCAGGTAACGCTTGACACCCCCTGGGGAGAGCGGGTGAGCCTGACGGTGAGCGGCTTCTGCGGGCAGTTTTCCCAGCTGAACAGGCAGGATGCCTTCGGCGTCTTTCTGAATATGGATTCCTTCCGCAGACTGGCCGAGGCGGCGGGAGACGGGGAGGAAGCGTACTGGAACAGCGTTTATATGGTGGCTTTCAGCCCTTTTTGCAACATCCAGAAAAATCTGGCCGACATCAGGCAGCAGCTTTCCCTGCGGGAGGGACAGGTATCGGAAAACGTCAAGATGCTCGGCCTGATCGGACAGAGCAGCGATTCCTACATGATCCGGCTGATGCAGACGGGAATCGTGCTGGCCGTTCTGGTAATGATTTTCGGCGTGCTGATGATCACGGGGAGCCTGAACAGCAACATCGCCCAGAGAACGGAATTTTTCGGGATGCTGCGCTGCCTGGGGGCAACCCGGCCTCAGATTTCACGTTTTGTGAGAAAGGAAGCGCTCCGGTGGTGCCGGACGGCGGTCCCTGCCGGGCTTCTGATCGGAACGGCAGTGATCTGGATGCTGTGCGCCGTTTTAAAGCTGATGAGCAGCCTGTTTGCGGAAATGCCGTTTTTTTCCATCAGCTGGATCGGCATTGCGGCGGGGGCTGTGGTGGGCGTTCTTACCGTGCTTCTGGCATCCCGGGCGCCTGCGAAAAAGGCTGCCGCCGTCTCTCCCCTGACCGCCGTATCCGGAAACGCGGGAACCTTTTCGCCGGCGGACAGTCTGGTACAGAGGAAGGCTGCGGATACGAAGCATTTCAGCGTGGAAATCGCGCTGGGAATCCATCATGCCCTGGGAGGCGGGAAAGGCTTCCCGAAAAGCTTTCAGAAGGGTTTTCTCCTGCTGGCAGGCTCCTATGCGTTGAGCGTCATTCTGTTTCTCTCCTTCAGCGTGCTGCCGGATATGGGAAAGCATGCGGTCAATCCGCTGGATCCGGCCGCTCCGGATCTTTCCATCATAAGCGCGGACAATACCTGTTCCCTGTCCCGGCAGCTGGCTGAGCGCCTTGCCGAAGAAGAGGCGGTAAAGCGGGTTTATGGAAGGAGCTTTGCCTATGACATTCCCGCTTCCTGGAGAGGGACGCAGGGCAGCGTCTGCCTGTTTTCCTTTGAGGAGAACCAGCTTCAGTGGGCGCAGGAGGATCTGCTTGTGCCGTTGAAGAAAGCAGGGGAATCCATGAAGGCTTCGCGCTTCACGAAAGCTTCGCGTTTCACGAAAGCTGCGCAGGTGATGGACGCGGTGCGCAAGGGAGAGGGCGTGCTGGTGGTTTACGGCTATGAGGGACAGTTTGACCTTTCAGAAGGGGATGTGCTCTCTCTTCAGCTTCCCGGCAAACAAAGAGAGGTAACCGTCCTGGGCATACTGTCAGACACTCCCTATACCACGGAAGGGGAAACCCAGGTGATCTGTTCGGAGGAGCTGTTTGCGGAGCTGACCGGGATGGAGGAATATACCATCATCGATATGCAGTTAAAAAGAAATGCTGCGGATGAGGATGTGCAGCGTATCCGCGCGATCGCGGAGGATGCGGAAGGAGCCGATGCAATCGCCTTTTCCGACCGAAGAATGAGCAACAGTGAGGCGGTCGGCGCCTGGTATTCCCTGATGCTGATCGTGTACGGCTTCCTCGCCGTGATTGCCCTGATCAGCCTGGTTCATATCATCAACAGCACGGATATGGGCGTGTCTGCCCGACTCCGGGAATACGGCAGAATGCGTGCCGTGGGAATGACGGTGGACCAGCTTGTGAAAATGGTGGCGGCCGAGACGCTGACCTGTTCCCTTGTGGGCGTCCTTGTCGGATGCGCGGTGGGGCTTCCCATGAACTGGATGCTCTATGAAAGTCTGGTGACCGCGCAATGGGGAGCCGCCTGGTATTTTCCCATCATTCCGCTTCTGGTCATCCTGACCGTCACCGCCCTGTCCGTCCTGCTCGCCATATGCGGCCCGACACAGCGCATCCGCGCCATGTCCGTGACGGAGACCATTGGGGCGCAGTGAACGGGAACGAGAAGAGCCGGGGAAACTGAAATGCGATTCTTTTCGGATTTCAGTTTCTCTTTAGCCCTGTTTTTTCCATAAAGGCCTCTATTGTGTCAGCTTCAACCGCAGCTTTCAGCCAGTTTTCCAGAAGAACGGAATCACTCAAAAATTGACACAGCAACCACCTCCGCTCTCTGGCTTCGCAGAAAATTTGCCAGAATTCCTTCCGCGATACATTCTGTCACAGCTCTGTCGACCGCTTTCTCAATCGCTGTCTCCTCATCTGCGTACTTCCTGATTCGGGCAACAAATTCACTGTATTCCCGCAGCGTCCGGCACCTTTCCATCAGTTCCTCATTATGGCCCTGGTTAATGTTCAGGTGCTCGTGTTTTCAGATTTCATACCTGGGGATTCAAAAATCAGCATAGAGTTTCCGAAATGAATGTCAGAATGAACAGATGACGGAGATCCGCCAAAGCCGAATGGCTTCACAGAAAATTTATGCTTATCTGTATTGTAGCATTTGACACGTTTATGCACAAGGAAAGATTTTCTTAAGGAGTTTAAACTTGCCGCTTCCGACGGACCGGAGTATAATGCCCTTGAAATGCGTTCCTCAGCGTGGAAACGCTTCGGAAGGGAGATAACAATGCATCTTACAGAAGGAAGGCCCAAAGACCTTTCCGGCAGGACAGCCCGTGAAATCCGCGTGTATGACCTGCTGGATGAGCTGAATATTTCATATAAATATGTGGATCACGCGCCTATGCGTTCCATGCAGGACTGTCTGGAGGTGGACAGCATCCTGAACGCAGCGATCTGCAAAAATCTATTTCTGTGCAATCACCAGAAAACGGCATATTATCTGCTGATGCTTCCGGGAGAGAAAAAGTTCCGTTCCGGAGAGGTTTCCCGGCTGGCCGGAAGTTTCCGCCTGTCCTTCGCACCGCCGGAGGATATGGAGCGCCTGCTGGATTTAAGCCCGGGCTCTGTCAGCGTGATGGGATTGATGAACGATCACGAAGGGCGAGTGCAGCTGCTGATGGATGAAGAGCTTCTGCAGCAGGAGTACTTCGGCTGCCATCCCTGCGTGAACACCACCAGCCTCCGGCTGGAAGTAAAAGACCTGATGGAAAAAATCCTGAAAAAAATTGAGCATGAGCCGATGCTTCTTCATCTGTCCTGACACATTTGTCCTGACATTTCTGCGGTTTTGTCCAGACAGGAGAAAAGGATTAACAGTGTCAAGCGGGGAAAAAATCTGCTATCCTTATTTCTGTAAATAAGAGAAAAAAGGAGTAGATGAATCATGAGAACAGATAAAGTGAAATGGACAGAACTGATTACGGGTATTCTGCTGATTATTCTTGGAATATACAGCCTGATCCGGCCGGTTGGCATGTTGACCGGCGTGACCGTTATCTATGGATTGTTTGCGGTGATCACAGGTATCGCCGATATCGCCTTTTACATCCGGATGGAGCGCAGGACGGGCTTTGGACCGGCGGTATCCCTGGTGACGGGTATTTTAAGCGTCCTCGCCGGTATCCTGATTTTGTGCAATATCGATGCGGGAAGATGGGCGATCGCGGTATTGTTCCCGATCTGGTTCATCGCGCACTGCCTGTCAAGGCTGTCCCACCTTTTCCTGATTCGTCTGACGGTGGGAGACGCGTATTATTACTTTACGCTGGTCATTAACATTCTGGGACTGGTACTGGGAATTCTGATGCTGTTTAATCCTTTGGCGGCCATGTTTTCCGTAAGCTGGCTAATCGGCATTTATCTCATTCTGCTGGGAATGGACAGCCTGATGCTGGCGATTATGCTGTTTGGACTTCGGTGAAGCAGCGTATTAAATGATTTTTCGATTGTAGATAAGAGTTTTTTATACATTTGTGCATCCTTATATGTTACACCAGAAACGGGTTGTCAAGGACTAAAAACAGTTTCAGCGGTTCCCATTGATTTTTTTCACTCTTTCTGCGTATAATAAAAGTAGGGAAATCCCTACTTTCCATATTTTAGAAAGGTGGTGTAAAATCATGTCAGTAAATGCGTTTGTGGATAATGCCAAAGTCATGGCAAAGGGACAAATTACGATTCCGAAGGATGTCCGTGATGTGCTTGGCGTGTCAAACGGTGATAGGGTTACCTTTATTGTTGAGGGAAACACTGTCCGCATTGTTAATTCTGCCGTGTACGCCATGCAGGTCCTTCAGCAGGAAATGGCTGGAGAAGCGGAACGCACCGGACTGATCTCGGAAGATGATGTTATGGCACTCGTTAAGGAATTGAGAAATGAGGACGAAAAAGCATGAGAGTTCTGATTGATACCAACGTCCTCATTTCTGCCGCGTTGAGTGCAAGTGGCACGCCTTATCAGGCATATGTAAAAGCGGCCTCATATCCGAATCATGGATTGATCTGTGAGCAGAATGTGGATGAAATGAAGCGGATATTCAACAAGAAATTTCCGAACCGCCTGGCGGCGTTGGATAAATTTCTTTCCGTTGCGCTGCTTACTTTGGAATTGGTTCCCGTCCCGACAGAGGAAGATATGACCGAAACACAAATCAGAGATGCAAAAGATCGTCCCATTTTACGGGCGGCTATTGAAGCGAAAGCTGATGTGTTGTTGACCGGCGATAAGGATTTTTTAGAGTCCGGCGTGAAAAATCCGGCGATTATGACACCGGCAGAGTTTTTGAATACCTAGCTTGCCGGTAGAAGCCATGTACTCGGACTGCTTTTCGAGGTACTGGCCCCAATAGGTATAGAGAAAAAACAGAGCTGATGCGCCCAAAAGGCAGCAACAGCTCTGCTAAAATACCTGATTTAAACAGCATTACAAAATCCATTTTACCCTGGAAGCATCATAAAAGCCCCGTGCTTTTGGCACTTCATCCGCCTTTCCCACGGCAATCACTGCCAGCGGAATGCTGGTGACATCCAGGATTTTCTGAAGCGCTTCTGAACGCTTCATCACGGGATAGCAGCCGCACCAGCAGGTTCCATAGCCCAGCTCTGTGGCCTGAAGGAGCAGGTTTTCTATGGCCGCTCCGCAGTCCTGCGGCCAGAAACCTTCACAGATGCCGTCCTGACAATCGGGCCTGCCGCAGACGACGATGGCAAGAGAGGCTGTCTGTAGCATTTGGGTATAGGGATGAATTTCCATAATCTGCGCCAGCACATCCTGCTTTTCCACAACAATAAATTCCCAGGGCCTGCGGTTGCATGCGCTGGGCGCCATCATTGCTGCTTCCAGGAGCTGTTCGATATGCTCCTGCGGAATCTGGAAGCCTTTCTCATATTTTCGGATACTTCTTCTCGTTCTGATCGCTTCTGAAGTGTTCATGGGATTCTCCTTTCCGGAGCGCCATCGGCGAAACGCGCTGCGGCTCTCCATTCCTGTTAATTTATTCCCGCAAGCCAGGAGGCAGGCGGATATGTGGTTTTACTGAAAATCAAAAAGATTCAGGCCGATTTCTTCGCTGAATTTCCGTCCCACCGTGCCGGGAATCAGGTTCAGGACGATTTCTGCGGTGGCGCTGATGACTGCCCGGTTCAGGTGGCCGCCAACCACATGGCCTTTCGCGTCTCCGGCGGCGAAGTGGGTGTGCAGGTAAGGTGCTCCGTCTTTGGTGGTCAGGGTTCCTGTCAGAGAAACAATTTCATAGGGACCTTCAAAGGTGTTGGCGTGATACTCCTTTGTCTGGGTATCAAACACACCTACCGTGAGAGAGTTGACCGCTCCAAGTCCGCTGATCCGGGCCAGTTGGATTCCTTCCTTTTCGGCAAGAGCCAGGAGCTGTTCGCAGATTTCCTCACCCGGGTCCAGCCGGATAAGAAAAGTGGTGTCAAATTTCCGATATTCCATGTCAGTTCCTCCTTTTGTTGCTAAAAACGATATTTATGCTGTTTCCCATATCCTTCGGATTTCCGTCATCATCCAGGAAACATCCAGGCTGTAATCCAGATGCATCTCATCCGCACCGCCGGATACGGATGCTTCCATGTCCCGGATTTCGTAACGCAGAGCGTCCGCAGCGGAGCCCAGCTCCACCGTTTCCCGACGGCCGCTTTCGGTGTAGGTGACCACAGCCCTGTCGGCGCGGGGATATTCCTGAATTTCGATGAAGCCCTTTTCAAATGCCGCCATGCCGCGCTTCGGCTGTTTGGCATGAAGGGTCAGCGCGGCTGTGGCCATTTCATCCGCCTCGTTCATCAGGAGGATTCCAACCTGTTCATCCACGCCGCTTGGCGCGTATTTTACCTGCGACGCAATCCGGTCCGGACAGCGGGACATGAACCAGCGGATGAAGGAAAGGGCGTATACGCCGATGTCCCAGAGCGCCCCGCCAGCCAGATCGGGGTTAAAAAAACGGTTCGTCATGTCGTATTCCTTGAAGCTGCCGAAATTCATCTGAATCATGCAGAGCTTTCCAAGCGCTCCGCTTTCCGCAATTTCCCGCATCCTTTTGTACAGCGGCATATGATAGATGCCGCGTTCTTCAGCCAGAACCTGCGCCTCCTTCAGTTCTCCGATATCCAGCGTGATGGCCTTTTCGCACAGGACGTGTTTTCCGTGCCGGAGCGCCTCATTGATGTAGCCGCTGTGGGTATTGTGCGGCGTGGCAATGTAGACGATATCCACATTTTCATCGGTGAAAACGTCTGAAATCCTTTCATATACCCTGGGGATGCCGTATTCTTCTGCAAAGGCAGCAGCCTTTTCATATGTTCTGTTTGCGACGCCGTACAGCGTCCGGCCTTCCTGACGCATGGCCTGTGCGAACTGGCGGGCGATATCGCCGCACCCGATTGCGGCCCAGCGGTAATCTTTCATGGGATAATTCCTTCCTTAATAATATATTCTGTAGCTGCAGGATACCTTCATCCTAAAGCGGATTTCCGGGTTTGTCAATGCGGGCGGTGAGAAAACGAGCTCGGAAACGAGCTCGGCTTCTCCAGCGGACAGATGTATGAAAATACTTGCTTCCTCTCTGCGGTAACAGTAAAATAAAGAAAATACCTGTTAAAATATCGGAAATTTGAGCCTGTCTTACAGAGGCAGAACAGGAGGCGTGCTGTTAAAATAGAAATTCAACCAAATGGCGTCTGGTATCATGGCTCCGACAAAATATTTTCCATGCTGAGGGAGGGAAGTACGATGGATGAAAATGCAGAATTTCTGACCAATAGGCCTCTGAAGGTGAAACAGATTGCCCAACTGCCGCTGCAGGCCGACTGCGCGTCTGCGAACAGGAACGAAAAAATCATCAACTGGATCATAAAAAGAGCAGAAGAGGATTATGCCGACGACGTGGACATGGTTCTTGCCTATGGCTCCTTCATCAACGGCACGGCACATGAAAAATCGGACGTGGACTGCTATTTTATCCCCAGAACGGAACGGGGATACGGCTTTGGTACGGATTTCATCCTGGAGGGTGTGGGCTATGATATTTTCCCGATGAGCTGGGAACGGGTGGAAAACATCGCGGACATGAATGAAGTGCTTCTGCCCTGTGTGGGTGATGTGCGGATTCTGTATGCACGGACAGAGGAGGAAGAGAAGAGATTTGCCGGTCTGCAGGAAAGGCTGGCTTCCCATTTGCGGGATGCTTCCTATACCGGGAAAAAAGCGGAAGAACAGTTTGCTTTTGCCTGCAGCCTGTATGAGCAGATGCTTTTCTCCGACAGCCTGGCAGATGTGCGCATCTGTGCGGGCTATCTCATCATGGCGCTGGCGGATGCGGCGGCCTATCACAATCAGGACTATTACCATTTCGGGCTGAAAAGACAGTATGAGGATCTGAAAAGATTTTCGAAAAAGCCGGATGATTTCATGGAAAATTATCTTTCCGTAATCCGGGCACAGGACGGAGAGCAGGCCCAGAGCTGCTGTCTCAGGATGTTGAAATCGATGAGTGAATATATGGGGTGGAAGCTTTGTATAGAGGAAGCGCCGGTGGAAGTGATGGCGGAGACTTCTGCGAAAGAGCCAGACTATGCGGGACTGGCCGTCCTGTATGAAGAGATCAGCTCCACCTTCCAGAAAATTTATGTCAGCTGTGAAAAGAATGACCGGGTGCTGGCCTTCCTGTCGGCGGTCTGTCTGCAGTACGAGCTGGAGGAAGCGTCGCAGGAAAACGGCCTTCCGGATTATGACATCCTGAGTTTCTATGAGTATGATAATCTGCCTCGTCTGGCAGAGAGAACGAAGCAGGTGGAAGAGCAGTTTGTCCGGACGATTGAAGAGGGAGGCGGAAGGATCAGAAGGTTTGCGGATTTTGAGGAGCTGGAGCGGGCGGAGGTGTGAAATAAAGCATGAAAATGGAGCGGATTTGACAAAAAACGCCTGGAAAGCCGTAAAATACGTCCTTCCGGGCATAAGAAAAAGCAGATAGCGGGAATCGAACCCGTCTCTCCAGCTTGGGAAGCTAG
>CAJFMW010000072.1 GCA_904392525.1 uncultured Eisenbergiella sp. | reverse complement strand
GAGCATGATGACGGCCTGCAGGAGCCTGGCGGAGCGGGTGAATTCGATTTTCTGGCCGAGGACCTGAAGGATCAGGCCGCGGGGACGGACCATAATCCGATCAAAGGTGCCGTTCCCGATGATTGAAGGGAAGGTATCAAAGCCTCTGGCGAAGGCTTCCGCCAGCGTGAAGGCCATGAGCACGATGCTGTAGCACAGAAGCACCTCCTGGTAGGTGTAGCCCTTTACGGTGTGGAAGCGCCGGAACATGAAGTAAATGCCGAGAAACACATTGAAGGAGGTAAAGAACTGTCCCAGGCAGGTGAGAAAAAACGAGGTTTTATACTGCATGATACTTTTGATATGGATCAGGAAATATTTTCCATAAAGATGGAGGGCATCCGAAATCGGACGGAGCCGGCTCGATGTCGTCATAAGAACTCCTTTCTGCCGCGGTGCGGTCTGTGAAGTGAAAAAATTGCTGCGGAGCGGCGTCGTTTTACCCGCCCTGTACCACCACTTTTTTCAGGGCGAAGCGTTCCAGAAGCCTTCCCAGGGCGATGAGGGCAAACAGCCAGAACAACTGAAGCAGGATGGCCTTCTGCAGCGCGGCACCGGACAGATCCCCGCTGTAGGCCCGCAGCGGCACGTTCTGCATGGAGGCGAAGGGGAGCAGCTCCATAAACTGCCGGATTCCGTCGGGGAAAAAGGGCAGGGGCAGAATGGCGCCCTGGCAGAATTCGATCACCGACATGAAGACGATGCGCAGGCCGTCCGGCGACAGGGTGAAGAAGGAGAGCATATAAATCAGCATGGTGAAGGCGACGGTGACCAGGACGCCGAGAACCATGGTGAACAGGAACAGAAAGAAGCATTCCGGGCCAGCCGGAGCGGACAGGCCGTAGGGGGCAGGAACGAGCAGGGCGACGATGAGGATGGGCACACAGCGCAGCGCCGCTTTGGAAAGCCGGTTTGCCAGGCTTCTTGCGTACCACATGGGATAGATGCGGATGGGGCGCACCAGCTCATAGGCGATGTTTCCGTCCAGAATAGAACTGAAAATCTCATTTTCCATGATCCATCCCATGAAAAGAGCGAGAAAGGCCTGCTGCAGCCAGACGTAGGAACAGGCGGCCTGCAGGGTCATGGGAAAGGCCGTCGGATCGGATTCATAAAAGGCGCGAAGGGCGAGCACCTCCATGATACCCCACACGAACTGGGTCGCCATGCCGGCGGCAGCGGCGGTACGGTACTGCAGGCCCATATTGAGCCTGAGACGAAAAAATGACAGATATTTTTTCATGGGAGCCTCCTTTCAGATTTCATACTGCTGGTACAGGGCGGCCAGGGTTTCGTCGATGCTTTCCCCGCCCCGACGGATGTCGTCCAGCGTGCCGTCCATGAGGATTTTCCCTTTCCCGATGAGGAGAATGCGGCTTGCCAGCGCCTCGATATCCTGCATGTCATGTGTGGTGAGGATGACGGTGGTGCGGCGCGTTTCATTCAGGCGCCGGATGAAGGAGCGGACAGCCAGCTTGGAGACGGCATCCAGTCCGATGGTGGGCTCATCCAGAAAGAGTACCTTCGGGGAATGCAGCAGGGAAGCGGCGATTTCACAGCGCATACGCTGCCCCAGGGAAAGCTGTCTGGCGGGCGTGCGAAGGAGCTGGGACAGGTCCAGAAGCTCAGTCAGCTCGTCTCTGTTTTTCCGGTAGAGCGCAGGATCGATCCGGTAGATGTCCTTTAAAAGGTCGAAGGAATCCGCCACGGGCACGTCCCACCACAGCTGGGTACGCTGGCCGAACACCACGCCGATCTGTGAGGCGTGCCGGATGCGGTCCTTCCAGGGAAAGCGGCCGTTTACCAGGCAGGTTCCGGAGTCCGGCGTGAGGATGCCGGAAAGGATTTTGATGGTGGAGCTTTTTCCGGCTCCGTTGGGACCGATGTAGCCGACCATTTCCCCGTCCTGAATGGTGAAGGAAATGTCGTCCAGAGCGCGGATTTCGTCATATTCCCGGTGAAAAAAGCTTTTACAGGCGTTCAGAAAGCCCGCATCGCGCCGGGCGATCCGGTAGGTTTTGGTGATATGTTCGACAGTGATCATAAAAAATGCCTCCCTTCCGTAGGGGTCTCTTGCGGACGAATGATGCAAAGACCAGTCGTTTGAAAATTGAGAAAATGTGAAAAAAAGGGAACGGATGCGGACCCGCTTTGTTTGAGAAACGGGTCGTCCGGAACAGAGAGAGGCTGCTTGCCGGGCAGCTTCACTGTCTGAGCGGCGTCCCATCCGGGACACCGAAAGAAAAGACGTCGAAAACCGGCGGACTTTTAAAATAGCACTTTCAGGAATAAAAAGCAAGAATGGATCAGACAAAATTGAGAAAGGCTTTTTGTGCACTTTCGACAAGATATGCAGGAGACGGCCTGTCTTTGACTTCCCGGGCAGACTCTGTTATAGTGGGCTGTAGTGGAAAAATGAAGTTTGTTGAATGACGCGGAATTCAAAAGGAAGGCCGCCTGCGGCGGCATACAGGAGGAGACGGATGTTTCAGTATATTTTGTTTGATCTGGACGGGACGCTGACCGATCCCAAGCCGGGCATCACCGGCTGCGTTCAGTATGCGCTGCATGAGATGGGAATCGAGGAGCCGGATCTGGACAAGCTTGAGGTATTTATTGGACCGCCGCTGATGGACAGTTTCATGGAGTTTTACGGGATGGAGAGGCAGATGGCTGAGCGTGCGGTGGAAAAATACCGGGAGCGTTTTGCGGTGACCGGTATTTATGAAAACGAGCTGTATCCCGGCATGAAAGAGATGCTGGCGGCCCTGAAGGAGGCCGGCTGTCATCTCGCCGTGGCATCCAGCAAGCCGGAACCTTTTGTGAAGCGGATTCTGGAGCATTTCGGGATTGCGGAGTATTTTGATGTGGCAGTGGGAAGCGGGCTGGACGGTTCTCTGGCACAGAAGGAGGATGTGGTGCGTGAAGCGCTGCGACGGCTTGGAGAACAGATGGATGCAGCAGGAAGCGCTCTGCCGCAGGATGACAGCATCGGCAAGGCCGCGGTCATGGTGGGAGACCGGAAATTTGATGTGATCGGCGCGCGTGCGCTGGGACTTCGCTGTGTGGGCGTATCCTTTGGCTATGCGCAGCCGGGAGAGCTGGAGGAGGCAGGAGCCTGGAGGATTGCGCAGAACGTGGAAACGCTGGGGAGAATCCTGCTTGAGGAAGTGTGAATGGACCGCTGCGGCATGGAGCAAAGATTGAAAAATAAGCCCGATGGCTTATTTTTCAATCGGCAGTTTTGCGTCAGAGCGCAAAACTGCTGTGATCGCAGCGAAAAAAATCGCATACGCGATTTTTTCGCGCGGTCGGAGCAAAGGGCGCTCCGACATGGAGGTAACGATGAAAAATCATGGATGGCGGACCGCTGGAACACTGATCGCGGCACTGCTTCTGTATGAAATCGGAAAGCTGGCAGGCGCGCTGGCGGCTCAGCTGCTTCTTCCGGCCTCCGGAGAGGGCGGAAGATCCCTTCTGATGCAGATTGCCGGCGGAGGTCTGGTGTATCTGATATGGAGAAGGGAGCTTGGCGCGGAAAAGAGAAAATCTGTGGGGAAAGCAGGAATCTGGATGTTTCTGCTTTCTGTGACGTCAGCGCTGGGGCTGAATCTGCTTCTGGCGCTGTCACAGATTACCACGTTATCCGGCTCCTTTCAGGAAACGGCGGCCGCTCAGGCGGCGGTGCCGGTGTGGCTGGGGATCGTGCTCTACGGGCTTGCGGCCCCGTTTTCCGAGGAGCTGCTGTTTCGGGGGATTTTTTACCGGAAAGCGAGAGAAGCGTTCGGAGGAGAAATGGCAGGAGTGGCGGAGGAGCAGAACAGGGCCGTCCGGGCGCGGCGGGCTGCCGCAGTGGTTTCGTCGCTGATGTTCGGCATTTACCACGGGAACCTGGTACAGGGAATCTATGCGTTTCTGATCGGGATGCTTCTGTGCCTGGTCTATGAAAGGACGGGAAGGCTTCTGGCTGCGGCGCTTTTTCACGGAGCCGGAAATCTGGCGGTGTATCTGCTGATCGATGTGGCGGGGATAGGGGAATATCTCTCCTTTGGCGCGGCTGTGGGCCTGTGCGCCCTGCTCCTTGCGGCAGCGGCACTTTGCCTGAAACCGTGTTTTATATCGCAATAAAATGCGGCTGCCTGGCCGCGGGGAAAGAGGAGCGGGAAACGGCTTTGCCGTTTCCCTGGAAGAATCACAAAGTGATTCTTCTCACAGAATACAATGCGGCCGTTCGGCCGCGGGGAAAGAGGAAGTATGTTAAACAGAACGGATGTGCGCAGAGAGTGTCATCGCGCCACCTTCGGTAAGGGAGAAGAACTGCAGCAGAAGGGGGCGGTCAGGCGTCTGAACTGGGAGAAAAAGAAGGAAGACGGCTTTGATGTGGTGCAGATGGATGCCACTGTGCGCGGCAGCGGAGAAAATCTGTATGAAGTGAAGATTAAGGTGGATGAGGATTACCGGGAGATTCTGGAATATGAATGTGAATGCCCGGCCTTTTATTCCTATTCTGGGATGTGCAAGCACTGCGTTGCCGTGCTTCTGACCTATCTGGAGGAAAGAAGCAGCGCGAAAAAAATGGGCAGCAAAACCCCGGCTGTCCGCGGAACAGGCTGGCAGACTCCGTCTGCACGGTCGGATGGGCGGAGTACCAGCTTTGGATTCGACCTGCTGCTGGAGCGGTACGTGCAGCGGGACCGGGTGAATCTGATGCAGAGGCAGATTCTGGGCTCGGTGCGGCTGGAGCCTTCCTTTTCCTTTTATGGAGAAAGCCTGAAGGTGACCTTCCGGATTGGAAACCGGCGGCTGTATGTGGTGAAGAATCTGGGAGATTTCGTGAATGCGGTAGTGGGAAGCGAGCGGGTGAGTTACGGGAAGGAGCTTACCTTTTATCATCATCCGGAGGCATTTGCGCAGGAGTACCGGTCACTGGTGAATTTTCTTACCTTCACGCTGCTCAGAGGAAGCAGCTATATGGGAAATTATCTTTCTTCCATCTACAAAAAGGAGCTGGTCGTGAGCGCGGAGCTTGCGGACGGCTTTCTGGAAAGCGTGCGGGGCATTCCCCTTCGGGAAGAGGGGACGGACCGGGAATGGACGGTGGAGGACGGGGAGCCGGAGCGGCTTCTGGAGATTGCATCCGAGGGGAGCGGAGCGATCGTGCGTCTGAAAAAGATCCCCATGCTGACAGGAAGGCAGGGGATGTACTTTTTTGCGGATGGGAAAATTTTCTGTGTAAACCGGGAGTGGACGGAGGAAATCAGGGAGTTTCTTCTGTATATGGACCGCTATGGGAAGAGCGGGCTGTACATAGCCCCGTCGGAACTTCCCGCCTTTGTACGGGACATGCTGCCGGTGCTCTCCGGACATTTCCAGGTGAAAATGGAGAATTTCGATCCGGAGCGGTGGCTTCCGCCGCAGGCGGGCTTTGCGCTTTACCTGGACGCGCCACAGAGGGATCTGCTCACCTGCGCCCTGTTTTCGGTTTATGGAGAGGAACGGTATAATCTGTTTGAGGATACGGCGCTTTCCGGACAGCGGGATACCTGGAGAGAGACGGAGTTTTCCGGACAGGTGGCGTCTTTTTTCACGGCTTTTGACCCGGAAAGGCATCAGATGGTGCTTTCCGGAGAAGCAGAGCTGTATGATTTTCTGCATGAAGGGCTGTTTCGGCTGCAGGAGCTGGCGGCCGCATTCGGTGCGGATATTTATATTTCAGATGCGCTGAAGGGCATTCGGGTGCTTCCCTCTCCCCATGTGAGTGTGGGGATTTCTCTGTCCGGAGGGCTTCTGGAGCTGGAACTGTCATCCGAAGAAATGCCGCTTTCCGAGCTCGCGGAGATTCTGTCCCGCTATGACAGAAAGCGGAAATACTTCCGGCTGAAGGACGGAAGCTTTGTGGATCTGTCCGATGAGGGCGTCCGTTCCCTTTCCGATCTGGGACGTTCCCTGCGTCTTAAGGAGAAGGATCTGGCGGAGGGAAGCCTGCAGCTGCCTGGTTACCGCGCCCTGTATCTGGACGACAGCCTGGAAGAAAGCAGCTTCGTGAATCTGAGCCGGGGCAAAAGCTTCCGCGCTCTGGTGCGGAGCATGAAGACTGTGGAGGACAGCGATTACGAGCTTCCGGCGGAGCTGTCCGGCATTCTGCGGGGATACCAGAAGACGGGCTTTCGTTGGATGAAAACGCTTCAGGCAAACGGCTTCGGCGGGATTCTGGCGGACGATATGGGGCTGGGAAAGACGCTTCAGGCCATCGCTTTTCTGCTTTCAGACTGGAAGGAAACAGAAAGGCGCTATCTGGTGGTCTGCCCGGCGTCCCTTGTTTATAACTGGAAAAGCGAGCTGGAGCGGTTTGCCCCGTGTCTTCCGGTTTTTCTGGCTGCGGGAAGCCAGGCGGAGAGGGAAGAGACGCTTCGAAGGCTGGAAGGGGAGGGCGGTGTTCTCGTCACCTCCTACGATCTTCTGCGCCGGGACACCGATCTGTATGAGAAACTGACTTTTGCCGTTCAGATCATCGACGAGGCCCAGTTTATTAAGAACCATGCCACCCAGGCTGCCCGCGCCGTTAAGACGGTGCAGGCGGATTTCCGGCTGGCGCTCACGGGAACGCCCGTGGAAAATCGTTTGAGCGAGCTGTGGAGCATTTTTGATTACCTGATGCCCGGATATCTGTTCAGTTATTCCAGGTTCCGGGAGGAATTTGAGTCTCCGATTGTGAACAGGGAGGATGAGGACGCCGCAGAACGTCTCCAGAAAATGATCCGGCCCTTCGTGTTAAGAAGGCTGAAGCAGGATGTGCTTTCCGACCTTCCGGACAAGATCGAGAAGAATATGTATGCCGCCATGGAAGGGGAGCAAAGGCAGCTTTATGACGCCCATGTGCAGCGGCTTGTGCTGCTGTTGTCCGGACAGAGCGAGAAGGAATTTCAGACGGCAAAGATCCAGATTTTGGCAGAGCTGACGAAACTCAGACAGCTTTGCTGTGATCCGGGGCTTCTTCTGGAGGGCTATCAGGGAGAGAGCGCCAAGACGCAGCTGTGTCTGGAGTTGATTAAAAATGCCGCGGAGGGCGGGCACAAGGTCCTTCTTTTCTCCCAGTTCACCACCATGCTGGAGCGGCTGAAGGCAGCGCTGAAGCGGGAAGGGATCCGCTTTTACTCCCTGGATGGCTCCACGCCGAAGGCCAGAAGGGTTCAGCTGGTGGACGCTTTCAACCGGGATGAGACGCAGGTGTTCTGCATTTCCCTGAAGGCGGGCGGTACGGGGCTGAACCTGACCGGGGCGGATATCGTGATTCACTTTGATCCCTGGTGGAATGTGGCGGTGCAGAACCAGGCCACGGACCGGGCGCACCGGATTGGGCAGAAAAACGTGGTGACGGTATACCGTCTGATCGCGCAGGATACCATTGAAGAAAAAATTGTGCAGCTTCAGGAAAAGAAGAGCCGACTGGCGGAGCAGATTTTGGGCGGCGAGGAGATGGGACCTGCGGCGCTTTCGAAGGAGGCGCTGATGGAGATTTTGGAAGGGGTTTAGGCCTGAAAAGGGCCTTTGCCCCCAACCCGGTGGTTCCACTCATGAATCCAGGAACGCAAGAAGCATATCTATGGCAACAAAAAAAGGAAATCCATTCGGATTTCCTTTTACAACGTGCGCGAGAAGATTCGAACTCCCGACCTTCTGATCCGTAGTCAGACGCTCTATCCAGCTGAGCTACGCGCACATTTTTACGTTTGCTGCCGTTCCCGACAACATATTGTATTTTAGCTGATAGAGAGAAAAAAGTCAAGAGAAAAATTTTTCTTTTTTAACGCTCTTTACGCCGGTCGTGGGCCTTATTTTCATAGTAAGCCTTTTTGGCCAGATACATCCGCTGTTCGGCCGCTTTAATCAGCCGCTCCAGGGAATCCGTGTTCAGGGAGGCTGTTTCGGCGGTCCATTGGATGCCTGCGGAAATATGGAAATTCTGCTCTTTCAGGGCTTCTTCCATCCGGGTTGTACGGCCGAGCACGTTGTCTTCGGTCATATCGATGGCGAAGGCGAGAAATTCGTCTCCGCCGATGCGGTAGGAATGCTGATTCCCGAACTGTTCCACAAGCTGTCCGGCTACGGCCTTGAGCATCCGGTCTCCGGCGTCGTGGCCCTCCTCATTGTTCAGTTCATGCAGGCCGTTTACGTCCACATAAATGCAGGCGAGGGAATTACGGCACAATGCGGGATATTTTTTCAGATCCTGTTCGTAACGGTTACGGTTGTACAGCCCGGACAGGACGTCCTTTTCTCCTTTTTCGCGTATGGCATTGTAGGAACGCATATTGTGGCAGAGCATATTGAAGCTGAAGGCAACGCTTTTCAGCAGAGTGGTGTGGGCCTGTCCGCCGTCAGGCAGGTTGAATGCGGCGAGAATGCCGAAAACAGAGCCGTCCGAGTCCTGAATCGGGATGGCGGTCATGTTTTTCACCGGATCTGTCTGAATATCCGGAAAAGCAGCGCGAAAAGAGGAGAGGTCGCAGAGCGAATTCAGGTTATCCCCTTTTTGAAAATAAGCAGGGAGGCAGGAACTGATTTCGCCGATCCGGGCGGAGACCCCTCTGCCCTTTTCTTCGTTTTTCGGCTTCTGAATGAAGGAGAAGAGATTTTCTGTTGGGTCGGTTATGAGAAAAATGATCGCCTGCGCGGAAGTGATGCGGGCTATTTTTTCCAGAGCCTGGTCGATGTTCTGACGCTGCTCATGCGCGTTAAAGAGAAGCTGTTCCACGTCATAGATATAGTTGATCGTATCCAGCTGGCGCTGCTTTTCGTTCGTTTCATGGCAAACATAGCGCAGCATCCAGAAAAAATACAACAGGAAGCAGACCGCTTCCAGAGCCAGAAAAATGTTCAGAATGTTCCGGATGATGTTCGCATCGGCAAAAACGAGATCTTCCGGCACAGAGAGGGCGATTCTCCAGCTGTTGATCGTAAGCGGCTTATAATAAAAATAGAGATATTCCCCGGTGGTTTGCGATACAAAAACCACGTATCCGGTTTTTCCGTCAATCAGTCCCTGTTTCAGAAGATTATGGTCATATCCGGCGGCCATGGGGCGTTCTCCAAGGTCCCATATGTTTCCCGGCTGTTCGTGCCAGGTATCTACAAGAAAATCTCCTGTATTGCCGTCAATGATATAAACGGCGGCTTCTCCGCCATAGGGATTGGACATGAGTTCATCCGGCAGGCCGTCCAGATTAATAACGCCGTATAACATGGCGGTGGTTTCTCCATTTTGGATAACGGGCACGTAATGGCGCAGGATATAGCTGTCGTTTCCGGAAATATCGGGTTCCCGGTCCGTGATGTGAGCGCCCAGTGCGGCTTCCTTTTCAAAGGACAGGGTACCGTCGGGCGTGCCCTGGGGATTCGGGCTGACCACGGTATTGTCGGGCAGGAGCAGTTCAAGGTCCGTCATCATGCCTATGGAAGAACAGGAATGCAGCAGGGCTTTGACCTGTGGGGAGGAAAGGTCTTCATATTCGGAAAGAATTGAGGCAATGGTTTCCAGCTGCCTGCGGTCGTCGCGCGCTTTGCTCTCAATTTCCCTGGCCAGGGAACCGGTTTCTTCGTATAGGCGCTGGAAAGCATTTTCTTCTTCTCTTCGGTTGATCCAGCTAGTGACGAAGAAGGAGAAACCGACGATCAGCAGAACCAGCAGGACGGTGACAGTAAGCGGTTTTTGCCAGCGAAGTCTGTTGGCAGTATTTCCTTTTCTGAACATTTCTGCCCCCCTTTCTTTTTTATGCCTTTTTCTTCAATTCTTTCCGGACCACGAACAGCATGGTGAGAAAGCAGGCGGCGCCGCCGATGAAGTTGGAAATGGGTTCCGCAAGAAAGATACCGTTGACCGCAGGAGTGACCACGCCGGGAAGCAGCAGCGTCAGGGGAGTGACGATGACCACCTTACGGAGAATGGAGAAGAAAATGGCATATTTTGCCTTGCCCAGAGCCTGAAACACGGTCTGGCCGGAAAACTGCAGCGACATCATGAAGAAGCCGAAGTAGTAGATCTGCATGGAAGGGATGGCAGCCTCCACCAGATCGGGCTGGGTGTTGAAAATGTGGATGAAAAACACGGGGAACAGGTGCAGAATTCCCCAGATGGCAACGGTGTATCCGATACAGCTTATGGACATAAAACGGATGGCTTTTTTGATCCGGTCGTATTTCCCGGCGCCGTAGTTGAAGCTGATGACTGGCTGGGAGCCGTTGGTGATGCCGGATACGGGCATGGTCACGATTTCGCGGATGGAATTGATGACGGTCATGACGCCCACATAGAGATCGCCGCCGTAGGTGGAGAGTGTGGAATTGCAGACCACCTGGACGATGCTGTTGGTGATGGACATCATGAAGCCGGACAGGCCGAGCGAAGTGATGCTGCCGATGGTTTTCATCCGGGGCTTCATGGAGGAGAGGCGGATGCGCAGGATGGTTCCGCTGCCGGTAAGAAAGCGGAAGGTCCAGGCTGCGGAGGCTGCCTGGGAAATGACCGTGGCAATGGCCGCTCCCTGTACGCCCATGTCAAGCGCGAAAATGAAAATGGGGTCCAGAATGATATTTAAAACCGCACCGATCAGCGTGGTTACCATGCCGATGCGGGCAAAGCCCTGGGCGTTGATGTAGGCGTTCAGGCCGAGGCTGGTCATCACAAACACGGTTCCGAGCAGATAAATGGTCAGGTAGCTGTCCGCGTACGGATATGTAGCGTCACTGGCGCCGAAGGCGTACAGCAGGGGTTTTTTGAATAGAAGGCCGACAACGGTCAGAATTACGCCGGTTATGAGCAGCATGGAAAAAGCGTTTCCCATGATCCGTTCCGCTTCTTTCTGATCGCCCTTTCCCCGAGCGATGGAGCACAGAGGAGCACCGCCCATGCCGAACAGATTGGCGAAGGCGATCACTGCAGAAATGATGGGCATGCACAGCCCCAGACCGGTCAGGGAAAGAGTGGCGTTTTCGGGGAGTCTTCCGATGTACATCCGGTCCACCACATTGTAAAGAATGTTGATGAGCTGCGCCAGCGTCATGGGGAGCGCCAGGGAGAGAATGTTGCCGACAACGCTTCCTTTGGAAAAATCGTTCTGATTTTCAGAGTTCGCCATAAATCTGCCTCTTTCGTTTTTTCTTTTTTTGCGTATAATGTGATTATAAGCCTGCCGGACGGGCTTGTAAAGCACCGGGCCGCGCCGGAAACGACGGTCTGGGAGCAGGACATGCACTGACCGGATGAAAAAAGAAAAGACAGGAAAAAGAAGGGGAAAAGACATGATTTCAAATCTTTTTACAGGGAAAAAAGTGTTGTTTCAGGGAGATTCCATTACGGACTGCGACAGGAACAGAGCGACGAATGACCTTGGGCCGGGATATCCGGCGAAGGTGGCGGAGGTTTACCGCTGTTTGTATCCGGGAAGCGGCGCGGAATTCATCAACCGGGGAATATCGGGAAACCGTTCCTGTGATCTGCTGGCACGGTACGAGGAGGATTTCCTTGCCGTGAAGCCGGATTTCATCTCCATTCTGATCGGCATCAACGACACCTGGCGGGGCTATGACAGCGCGGACCCCACCAGTGCGGAAGCGTATGAGAAAAATTACCGGACGCTTCTGGAATGGATCCGGCGTGATCTGCCGCAGACGAAGCTGATGGTGATCGAACCCTTCCTGATTCCGACGGACCCGCAGAAGGACTGCTGGCATGAGGACCTGGATCCGAAGATTCAGGCGGCAAGGAAGCTGGCCAGGGAATACGCGGATTTCTTTTTGCCCATGGACGGGCTGTTTCAGAGCCTGCTTGTAAAAGGAGCGCGTCCGGAGGAACTCTCAGAGGACGGCGTGCATCCTACGCAGATGGGACATGCGGTGATTGCATCTGAGTATCTGAAGCTGCTGGGGCTGATCTGAGAAGAGCGGGGAATACGGGCAACGGCGCTGCGAAAAGAACAATGTGGAAAACAGAGAGGAAAATCAAAATGGCTGCACGGACACTGAATATGACGGAAGGAAAGCCACTGAAGCTGATCGTGGCTTTTGCCTTGCCCCTGATGCTGGGAAACGTATTTCAGCAGCTTTATACGGTAGTTGATACCATGATTGTGGGACAGGCGCTCGGAGTAGGAGCACTTGCCGCCCTGGGAGCGGCAGACTGGCTGAACTGGATGGTGCTGAGTACGGTCCAGGGCTTTGCGCAGGGTTTTTCCATCCGGATGTCCCATGAATTTGGGGCAGGTACCTATGATAAACTGAGAAAGACGGTGGCAAATTCCATTCTGCTGGCCGCATTTTCCTCTGTCCTCCTTCTGGTGATCAGCCAGGCGGTGGCAAGACCCATTCTGGAACTTTTGCAGACCCCGGATGAAATCATCGGAAATTCTCTGATTTATCTGCGTATCATGTTTGCAGGAATCCCGGTTGTCATGGCGTATAATATTCTGGCGTCCATTCTGCGTTCCATGGGTGATGGGAAAACGCCTCTATACGCCATGGTGATGGCGGCCCTCATTAATGTGGTGCTGGATCTGATTTTTGTCCTGGTTTTTCACTGGGGAATCGCCGGAGCTGCCGGCGCGACGGTGATTGCGCAGGTCTGTTCCGGCGTCTTTTGTCTGGCTGCTATTCTCCGGCTTCCGATACTTACTTTTTCAAAAGAGGATTTCAAGATGGAGGGAAGGCTCTGCCTGCATCTGATGAAGCTGGGGCTTCCCATGGCATTTCAGAACGCGATCATTTCCGTAGGAGGCATGATCGTGCAGTTTGTGGTCAACGGCTTTGGGGTGCTGTTTATCGCAGGATTTACCGCCACCAATAAGCTGTACGGCATTCTGGAGGTGGCGGCCATCTCCTACGGCTATGCCATGGTTACCTATTCGGGACAGAACCTCGGCGCGAAAAAATTGGACCGGATCAGCAAAGGGATGCGTGCGGCGCTCGTGGTTGCAGTTATAACCTCCGCCGTGATCGCGGCTGTGATGCTTATTTTCGGCAGGACGATTCTCGGATGGTTCATTTCCGGAAATCCGGAGGATGTGGCCGCAACGCTGGATATTGCCTACCATTATCTGGCTGTCATGAGCGTGTTCCTTCCGGTGCTGTACATTCTTCATGTGACCCGTTCCTGCCTGCAGGGAATGGGAAATACGTTGCTTCCCATGCTTTCGGGAGTGGTGGAATTCATCATGCGGACAGGTTCCGCCATGCTGCTTCCGCTGGTGCTGGGCTCAGATGGAATCTTTTATGCGGAGATTCTGGCATGGCTTGGTGCGGATGTGATTCTGATTACCAGCTATGTGGTGCAGATGAGGAGGCTGAGGCGGGAAATCCCGGGATAACGGGGCGGGGGAAGAGAAGGGATACAGAGCAGATTCTTCTTGCGCGTCTGTCCATTTTGCGATATATTAATTTCATCAACCGCTGTTCTCTGCATGCTTTCCGTCTTGCAGAGACAGCGTCTGAATCGGACGGAGCAATCCATATCCGTCCCATCTTTTCAAAGGATGTTCTGCAGAACGCGGCATCCGTATATGGCGTTCGCCAGGGCAGATTTCGCCCGCTGAGATTCACAA
>CAJFMW010000071.1 GCA_904392525.1 uncultured Eisenbergiella sp. | reverse complement strand
CTTTCATTCCCTGTCCGTCGCCGCCCGAAAGCCGGAGCTTATATCTCCGGACCTGCGCAGTTCAATGTCCTGCACTCTGGGCGAGGACGGAAATTTATCATAACCAATTCTTCCTCCGTCCGAAGGAACGTAAATCGTAACGCCGTCTACCTCATAGGTGAACGCGTCAAACGTTCCATATTCCTGCTGACGGATATAATAGGGCTGGGCCGCCGATTCCCGAACAGCCCCCGCCAGATCCGCAGCCTTATACAGCAGAAGCACGCTGAGGCAAAGCAGAAATACGCCTTCTTCGGTTTTCGGGGGAGCCTTCTTCTCCGCCGTCTTTTCTTTCCGCTCTCTTCCCGTCAGGAAGCAGAACCAGAAGCCGGCGATCCCCATGGGAAGGGCGATTACATAGGCATAGCCATACCGGATGAGGGGGGCGGAAAACTGCCAGAACAGATACCCGGCAATCAGCACTGTTCCATACAGAAGCCAGTCCATGGCAGGAATGAGCACTCTCTTCACCGCAGCGCCGCCCTTTCGTAAGAGGGCAGCCGCCGTCAGAACCAGAGAGGCCGCACCCGCCGCCGTGCAGAGAGCACAGGCTGCGACCCACAGCTTCTCCATTCCCCGAAGCCGTCCGAACCAGTTTTTCACCCAGCAGGAAAAAGGCGTATCATACAGGTTCACATCATACAGGCCTCTGGCAAAAACCTGAATTTCCTTCGCATCGGAATCCGCATAGCCCTTCTCCATCTTCCAGTCCACTGAAAACAGATCCAGGAAAGTAAATGGATAAATCAGCCAGCCGGAAATCAGAACGCCCCGGATCAGCCATGGCAGACAGATCAGAATGCCAAGCCCGATATACAGGCCGATCTGCTTCCACCGCCTCTCCCGGATCAGCATGCCGGCAGGCTTCAGCGCCAGCAGCAGGATCACCGCCGCAGAAACCTTCACGGTCACCGTGAATACCAGAAGCAGGGAAAGCAGGGCGTAGGGGGCCGCATTTTTTTCTCCCGCCTCCAGATCATCCAGCCATGCGATCAGCACATAAAAAACCAGCAGCATGGCAAAATAGTCCGATGCCGGAGAAACGATCTCACCGAACAGAACCGTCAGGTAATAGACCGCTCCCAGACGCAGAAAGTCCGAAATCCGCACACGCCGTCCCTTTCCCAGCGTCAGGAGCCCGGAAGCACACTGGAGCGCCACAACGAGAGCAAAGAAGCCCTGAACCGCATGCATGGGTTCTCCGAACAGCCATTTCATGGAAAACAGCGCGCAGAGCGCGAAGGCCGCGCTGTTATAGGCGAACCGGCTGTGCAGGTTTCCGAGGCCGGGCACCACGCCGTATTCCTCGATCCAGCGGATCGACTGCGCGTGGTACAGCCCGGTGTCCACATGCATAAAGCCGCGGGAGGTGCCGTATGCAAGGAGCAGAAGCAGAAAAAGCAGGAGCAGCAGCTTTATCCGGCTGATTCCTTCCCTTTGCAGCCGCCAGAATCTCACAAGCCTTTTTCTCAGAAGCAGCGCAGCCGCCAGACAGAACAGGATGAGAAGCAGATTCGCCCCGATTCCCACTCCGCCGAACAGACTGAAAATCTGGGCATACACCGTAAGCGCCGCCAGGCCTGCCATCCACGCGCCCGTTACACTGCGCAGGCGGTATCCCAGCCTTTCAAAGGGCAGCAGGCACACAAAGCCCGTGATAAAAGCCGTTATTGACAGATAGCACCAGTTCAGCAGCACAAACAGCATCCCGGATTCTCACCTTTCTTTTCTAAAAATTCTGCGGTATAATTAATTACTCTACAAACAGATTCAGGAAAGGACGCACGCATGACGGAAAAATTAAATTCCCGTAAAATTCAGACCGGTCTGGAGGCCTGGTTCGCCTCTTTCGCCCTCACAAATATCTGCTCTCTGAAAACGACGAGCATTTTCACTCTCCTCTTCTTCCTGCTCTGCTTCCAGGTATTTCTTCTGGGTGCACAAAAAGAACGGGAAAGCCTTCTGGCGAAGGATGGACGGCGGCTGGTGCTCTCCCTGCCCGCCAAAAAGCGGCGGACGGCTTCCTGTCTGCTCGGCCTTTTCTTTACGTTCCTCTGCCTCGCCAGCGAGACAGACGTACTCATCGGAAGCCTGAGCAGCCTGCTTTTTCAGATTGCCAGCCTTCTGATGAGCGCTATTGGCCTGTTTTTTCTGTTTTTCCGCGGCCTGCGCCTTCTTTTCTTTTATCTGGAAAAAAGGACGCTGCGCATCGAGAGCCTGAAAAATCCCCGGACAGAGGATCAGAAACTTCCCCTTCAGATGAAGGTGCTGCTTCCGGTTATTCTCCTGTGCTGCTGGCTTCCCTGGTTTCTCTATAATTTCCCGGGCGTCATGACTCCGGACAGCATCAGCCAGTACAGCCAGGCCATGGGGCTTACCGGCTACAGCGACCATCATCCCTTCGCCCACACCCTTCTCATCAGGCTCTTTCTTTCACTGGGTATGGCGCTTTTTGACAACGTTTATGCGGCAATCGCCTGCTATACTGTATTTCAGATGGTTCTGATGGCCCTGCTTCTGTGTTACTGCCTCTGCGTCCTGTACCGCTACGGAGCGGGCAAGAAGCTGTGCCTTCTTTTTCTCATTTTTTATGCCTGCGTTCCCTATAATGGGAGCTTTGCCGTGACGATGTGGAAGGATGTGCTGTTTTCCGGCTTCCTGCTCCTGTTCGTCCTCTGCATATACCGCCTGCTCCATCTGTATACATCCGGCGGACGGCTGAAAAATCAGCCGGGGCTTCTGGCCCTGCTCCTGATCTCCGGCCTTCTGGTCTGCCTGTTCCGTTCCAACGGGCTGTATGTGTTCCTTCTCACTACACCATTCCTGGTAATCGTTCTCCGTCGGGAGTGGAAGCTCCTTCTGCCCGGCCTGCTCGCCATCGCGGCCCTCGCTTTGTGCATCAAGGGGCCGGTTTACGACGCTCTTGGAGTGGCAGAACCCGCTTTTTCCGAATCCCTCTCCATTCCCGCCCAGCAGATCGCCCGGGTGGTCTACGAGGGCCGTACGCTCACGCAGGAACAGATCGACCTGCTGGAAAAAACCGTGGATTACGATTCCATTGCGGACTATTATCAGCCGGAGCTTTCCGATCCCGTCAAAGCGCTCATCCAGTATGGCCATCCGGAATATCTGGAAGCCCACAAAGGCGCATATCTGCAGCTCTGGCTGCAGCTCGGTCTGCGCTATCCGCTGGATTACTGGAATGCCTTCGTGGACCAGACACGGGGATACTGGTACCCGGGCGAACCCGGTCTTACCGTCAACGAGAGCATCTCTCCCAACGATGTGGGACTTACCGGGCAGTCGGTTTTAAGCGGTACACCGGCATGGAAGGTGGTCGAGATTCTGAACAAGCTCTATACCATCTTTCCGCTCTATGGACTGCTCTACAGCATCGGCGCTTTCACCTGGGCCGCCGTTTTCTGGTGTGTAAACTGCGTGCTGAACGGACGAAAACGGAACTTTCTTCTGTTCATTCCGTTTTTTGCCCTGATCCTGACCCTCTGTCTCGCGACTCCGGTGGCGGCAGATCTGCGATACGCCTATCCGCTGATCCTTTCCATGCCGCTTCTGCTGTGCGCAGGTCTTGAGGTACCGGAAAAGGCAGCAGGAAAATCCTGAGCCTTTTCCGCCGTTCCCTTTCTGTCAGCCCAGCTCCTCTTTCATATACTCCGCAATCGCGTCATGCCAGTCTGCAAACATGAAGTCGGTGGTCAGCTTGAACATCCGGTTTTCCAGAATGCTGTAGGCCGGACGCGGGGCGGCAGCTCCGTATTCCTCCGTCGTCACATCCACAATCTGTGTCGTCTTTCCGGCCAGGCGAAGCACCTCTCTGGCGAAATCCGCCCAGCAGCAGCTTCCTTCGCAGGTGGCATGGAACAGCCCGTAGTTCTCCGTGAACAGCACCGCGTCGATGGCCTTCGCCAGTTCGGAGGCGCTGGTGGGGGAACCGACCTGATCGTTCACCACCGTGATTTTATCATGGGTCTCGGAAAGCCTGAGCATGGTTCTTGCAAAATTCTTTCCATCTCCATACAGCCATGCGGTCCGCAGGATAAAGTAGCGGTCTGCGAAATCCTTTACAAAATTTTCTCCCGCCAGCTTGGTGCTTCCATAGGCGCTCTGCGGATCCACCGCATCCGTTTCCACATAGGGAAGCTCCCTGTTCTTCCCATCAAACACATAATCCGTGGAAATATGCACCAGCTTCGCTCCCGTCTCACGGGACGCAATCGCAAGGTTTCTCGCCCCGATGGCATTGATCTTAAATGCGTTATCGTAATCCGTCTCACACTTGTCCACATTTGTGTGCGCCGCACAGTTGATGATGGCATAGGGCTTTACCTCCCTCGCCAGCTCCATCACGCTGTCGATCTTCGTAATATCCAGCTCACCCACATCCGTATTGACAAAGCTCAGATCCTCTCTGCCCTGATAGAGCCTGTTCACAGCCCGTCCGAGCTGCCCGTTGCATCCGGTCACAATAATTTTCTTCATCTTTGCTTCAAACCTCCGTTTCGGCCAATTGTTTCTGCTTTCAGGCACGTTCTGTTTTATTTTATCACACCCGGCAGCGCTTTACCACGATATTTTCCATATCCATCCTTCACCTTAACGTTTTTCTTAAATTTTCTTAATTTTCTCCAAATCCACATTTTCCATAGTGACAACCGCCCTTTTGGTAGACTATAATAGGGAATAGCGTCGGCGGACAGGACTGCATAAGAACAGCTTTTGGGGAGCACACTTTCGGAAAGAGGTATTTTTGCGCCGTCCTGTCCGCCGATACAGACTTAAATTACAGGAAAGAGAGGTATTCAAATGAAAAAACTGAGCGTACTGCTTTTGCTTGGGCTTTCCACCGCAATGCTCCTTACAGGCTGCGGAAACAAGGAAACCACGCCGGAAGAAGTGCCTTCTGTAACCGGAGAAACCATTCCGGAAAGCGTTCCCGCCGAGACAGAAACCGAAACTGAAACGGTGGCAGAGGATGTTCCTCCGGAAGAAGGCATGGTGCGCAGCACTCTGACAAACGAATGGATTGATGGAGATATTGCCGACCAGCGGCCCATCGCGGTCATGGTTCCCAATGATTCCTCGGCGCTCCCTCATTACAGTCTCTCCAAAGCCGATATTCTGTACGAATGCCCCGTAGAAGGAAATATCACCCGTCTGATGGCTGTGTTTAAGGACTGGGACAATGAAGATATGACCAGAATTGGAAATGTAAGAAGCCTGCGTGACTATTTCGCGTACTGGTCCTTTGAATGGGATTCCATTCTGTTCCATTACGGCGGCCCCTTCTACATCGCAGATGTGGTTGAGAAAACCGGCACCGAAAATGTGACCGGAGCCAGCTATGGAGGAAGCGGGAAAAAGGGTCTGTACGACAGCGCCTACTATCGCTCCTCTGACAGAAAGGCCCCTCAGAACGCCTATCTGAGCGCGGAAGGCGTCAATTCGGCCATCGAGCATTTCGGCTATTCCAGGACCTATCGTGAGGATTATTACAACCCGGACCATTTCAAATTTGCTTCCGAGTCCTCACCGAACACGCTGGAGCAGTATGATAACGCCTTTGATGTAAAAAAAATCGATATGTCCTCCTGCTATCCGATTTCCGAAACTTATTTTGAGTACAATGAGGAGGACGGGCTGTTCTACAGATATCAGTACGGTGATCCCCATGTTGACGCGGCCTTCGACAACACGCAGCTCGCGTTCAAGAACGTTCTGGTACAGTTTGCCTACTATGAGGTAAGAGATGATAACGGCTATCTCGCCTTCCAGGTACATGACGATACCAAGGACGGATACTATTTCACCAATGGCAAGGGCATCCATGTTACCTGGGAAAAGACCGCGGACTACGAACCCACCAGATTCTATGACGACAACGGAAATGAAATCGAGCTCAATACCGGAAAGACCATGATCTGCATCGTGGAGGACGGCGACGAGTTCGGATATGACTGAATAGATGTGACTGAGCAGATATAACAGAATAAATGCTTTTCGCAGGAGGAGCTGCCTGGTGCCGTAGCCATACGGCATCGGACAGCTCCCTTTTCTTTCTGATACACGTACTCTTTTTTGCGAAAATCTTTTACCAATCTCTATTAGCCGATCTTTATAGATGTTGCGGTAACGGAACTGTAGGTTTAACCTGCTAAATGCGAGAAGCCTCTTTCAATCTGAGGCAAAACACACTATAATAAATGGGACTGTTTATATTGGAAATTAAAAGGAACGTATACATGAAATCAAAGACTTTCTTATGGATAGAAGATAGAAAAGGTAAAGCAGGCTATATATTCTGGGAATCTCTGCTAAGACAGTTATATCCGAATATTCAGGTGGAGAGCAAAAAAATAGCAGTGAGCTCGTAAAATCGGTCAAAAATATAGACGACGAAGTTAATAAATATATCATTGTGCTTGATAATTCGCTTGATAACCTTCAGGTTGTAATGGAACAAAAACTTTTAAAACAATATTCCGTCAGGAAAAAGAATGTCGTATTGATGGATATTATTTGTTTCGAGTATATCCTGTTGGAATTTGAGAACCTGCTTGATTGGATTTATGCTCCAAATGATGAATTTCTTAGTAAAAGAGCGTCAGCCATATCTGCCAGAGAAAAACTGATCACCTGCATTGATACTGGAAGCATCAGGCTGTCCGTATATGATAAAATGAAAAGTATTTATGAAGGAACCAGTCTGAAAGAACAGTTCCGCGCATCAGGATTGGAGGTGGCATCTTGATTACGGTATTTAAAAATAAACTGGATATTCCAAATAATATGGAGTATATAGAATTAAATGATTTGTTCTTTAATCAAAACACGACGGCTTTAATAGATAAGCGTGCAGAGAAATTCATCGAAACTATTGACGGCGCCAAACTCATTGGAAAATATAAGATTTTGTCAAGATTTGATGATGTTGCCATTGATATTGACAAGCTTTCAGTCGGATGTAAGACAGTGCTGAACGTGCTGTATTATCCGGATAAAGTATTTTGTCTCAAAGAATGCGGCAATAACGCACTGGAAATATTATATAACCTTGAAAAAGGATACGTGTACAGCGAATACGCTTTGATTCCTTTTACCATGGATTCTGTCATGGTGCAGACAAAATCCATGAAAAAGATAATCAGCGATTATGAGGAATTAAAGGAGTGGTGGGAAGATGAAAAGTAAGCCGATCGTGATGGAACATTTCTCTACAGTCCACTCCGCATTTATTGTCGATTTCAACTTTCAGAACAATATTACGATTCTGATGGGAGATTCCGGTACTGGCAAGACTGCGAGTTTTTCGTTTATTAAAGAGTGTATGGCGGTGAATCCCCAAATTTTATGCCTGAATTATCTGGATTATCAGAAGGATGTGAAAGAAATTATCAGGCACACAGAGGGGAAGCTGATCGTAATAGATAATGCAGATATTCTTCTGGATGACGATACAAGAAAATACATCTCTCTTGATGATAAAAATCAGTATCTGATCATCGGGAGAAACCCGAAGAATCTGTTTGCGACGAAAGAGAATCTGTATGAGCTGGCCAGCGAAAAGATTGGAGAGCAGACAAAATTCACGATTCATAATTATTTGTAAGCCGCCCCTGGCGTTTACCAGGGGCAGTCTATTCCTCTATCTTATTTATCTCTTTGTGCTATTTTATTGCCAGAATTTATTGAATTTTCAAGATGCACAGGCACTTATTCAAGTGCGACGTTTGAGTAACTATCTTAAGCCTTTCCGCCGAGTTCCAGCCTGTTGATAGCCGAGAAAATGGCTCTGACGGAAGCGCGGGTAATATTCGAGCTCACGCCCACGCCGTAGGTCACGCGTCCGGTATCCGAATCCAGCAGATGGATGTAGGCCGCCGCCTGGGAGCTTGCTCCGCTCTGAAGGGCATGCTCTTCGTAATCCAGAACCTTGATCCGCACGCCGAGCTCCAGCTGCAGTCCTCTCTGCACCGCATCGATCGGGCCGTTTCCAACTGCCGTAAATTCCTTCTCTTTTCCGTGATCCGTATAGCCAACCGTGACTTTCGTATCGAATTCGGAGGCCGTTTCTCCGCTCAGGTCGTCGATTCTCAGCCTGCGGAAATGGACAGGCTCCTTTTTGTCCAGATATTCCCTGCGGAACGCATCCATGATCTGCTCCGGAGATACCTCTCCCTGCTTCTCTGAAATCGCCTGAATGACATTGGCAAACTCCTTGTGCATGGCCTTCGGCAGCTTGAAGCCGAAATAGGTATCCATGATGAACGCCACGCCGCCCTTGCCGGACTGGGAATTGATGCGCACGATGGGTTCGTATTCCCTTCCGATATCCGCCGGATCGATGGGAAGATAGGGCACCTGCCAGATTTCCGATTTTCTTTCCTGCATGGCATGAATGCCCTTGTTGATCGCATCCTGATGGGAACCGGAAAATGCGGTGAACACCAGCTTTCCGGCATAAGGATGTCTGGCGTCGATGGGCATCTTGCAGCATCTTTCATAGATCTCGATAATATCGTTGATATGCTCGATATTCAGCTTCGGATCGATTCCCTGGGAAAACATATTGTAGGCGATTGTGAGCACATCCACATTTCCGGTGCGCTCGCCGTTTCCAAAGAGCGTACCTTCCACGCGCTCCGCTCCTGCGAGCAGCGCCAGCTCCGCACTCGCAACGCCCGTTCCCCTGTCATTATGGGGATGAATGCTTAAAATGATGCTCTCCCTGTTCTTAAAGTGCTTATTCATCCACTCGATCTGATCCGCATAGACATTCGGCGTATTCATTTCTACCGTAGAAGGCAGATTAATGATCATGGGCTCTTCCTTTGTAGGCCCCCAGGTCTCCTGTACCGCCGTACAGATCTCCAGCGCAAAATCCAGCTCTGTTCCGGTAAAGCTCTCAGGCGAATACTCCAGAATGATTTTTCCGGGGAATTTCGCCGCGTGTTCCTTCACCATCTTCGTCCCGTTCACGGCGATCTCGATGATTTCCTCCTTCGATGCGTGAAATACCACATCCCGCTGCAGGGTGGAGGTGGAGTTATAGATATGCACGACAGCCTGCTTACAGCCCTCGATAGCCTCAAAGGTACGGTCAATCAGTTCCTTCCTGCACTGTGTCAGCACCTGTATGCGGACATCATCCGGAATCAGCTTTCTGTCCACAAGCTGTCTGAGAAAATCGAATTCGATCTGGCTTGCTGCCGGGAAGCCGATCTCAATCTCCTTAAATCCCAGCCTGATCAGATAGAGAAACATTTCCACCTTCTCTTCCACGATCATGGGATCGATCAGTGCCTGATTCCCATCGCGCAGATCCACGCTGCACCAGATGGGTGCCTTTTCGATTTCCTTATTCGGCCACTCCCTTTCGGGATAGTCCACCACCGGATTTTTCCGGTATCTCCTGTAGTTGAGCATCTTTGTTTTTCCTTTCCCTATTCTTGTATTGCCGCCTGTGACACGCAGTCTGCACAGCCGCTTGTTGATTGCCTCCACGTGTGAAAGCCGATTATCTGACTGCCTCCACGTGTGAAAGCCGATTGCTCCGCGCCTTTGGCGCTCCACAATCGCCGGGAGAATGAGCAATCCGGGCTATCGCCCTCCTTGCTCATTCTCCCTTGCCTGGCCGATGTCGATGCACCCGTGCATGCAAGCATGCCCGTTCGCATCGCCGCCGTCCAGGGCTTTCACATGAAAAAAACAGGCTGTCCGACATTTCTGTCCGGCAGCCCGTTGTCCCTTCTCATTCTCCGAGACCGCTTTCAATCGCGCTGACGAGAGATTTCAGCGCTTCTTCCTCGTCTTCTCCTTCGCAGGTAAGCTCTATCTCATCTCCGCACTTCACACATGCGCCCAAAACGCTGAGAACGCTTTTCGCATTCGCCGTGCTGTCTCTGAACGTGAATGTAATTAATGATTTAAACTGCATGGCCTCCTTGCAAAGGATGCCCGCAGGTCTCAAATGCAATCCCGTCGGGTTCTTGATTACTACCTTCTGGCTTACCATGACATCAACCTCCTGTTTTCTTACGCCCGAAAATCCGGCAGTTTTTTCTGTATCCGCCGCTATTTCATTAAATTTAGTATACCATTATTTTACTGATATCTCAAGGATTACAGCATGATATTCTGGATCAGGTCCGCGAGCTTTCTCGCTTCTTCCTCGATCATTTTCTGGTCTTTTCCCTCAATCATGACACGAACCTTCGGCTCCGTTCCGGACGGACGGATCAGCACTCTGCCTTCTCCGGCGAACTTCCGATCCAGCTCCTCAATCGCTCCGGCAATCTCAGGATACTCCATATAGCGGTCCTTCTTATGATTCGGCACCTTCGCATTGATCAGCGCCTGCGGCATAACCGTCATGACCTTCGCCAGTTCCGAAAGAGGCTTCTTCGTATCCACCATGACCTGCAGCAGATGGAGTGCAGAAAGCAGGCCGTCACCTGTCGTATTTTCGTCCAGGAAAATGATGTGGCCGGACTGTTCGCCTCCCAGGCTCGCTCCGATTTCCCGCATGCGCTCCAGCACATACCGGTCTCCCACCTTCGTCTGCTCCATATTCAGATGCTCCCGTTCTCCCATCTTAAAGAAGCCCAGGTTACTCATCACGGTGGCGACAATCGTATCCTTTTTCAGCTTTCCCTGATCACGCATATGGACGCCGACAATCCCCATGATCTGGTCTCCATCCACCATTTCACCGTTTTCATCCACAGCGAGGAGACGGTCTGCATCGCCGTCAAAGGCGAGGCCCACATCAGCCTTCTCAAAAACCACTCTGGCCTGAAGCTCTTCCATATGGGTGGAACCGCAGTTGGCATTGATGTTCGTCCCATCAGGCATATTATGGATAGGAACCACCGTAGCCCCAAGCTCACGCAGTGCTTCTACCGATGTATAGTAAGACGCTCCCTCCGCGCAGTCCACCACGATTTTCATGCCGGAAAGATCCACCGGGACCGTCTGAACCGCGTGGTTGATATATTCTTCTCTGGCATCCGTCCGATATTTGATCTTTCCTACCCGGGAACCGGTTGGAAATTCCACACCCTGCATTCCGTTGCGGATCAACGCTTCGATCTCATCTTCCATGCTGTCCGGCAGCTTATAGCCGTTTCCATCGAAAAACTTGATGCCGTTAAACTCTACCGGATTGTGGGAAGCGGATATCACAACACCTGCTTCCACCTTGTATTTTTTCGTCAGGTAAGCCACTGCCGGTGTTGGAATCACACCCACGTAGACCGCATTCGCACCGACGCTGCAAATGCCTGCCATCAGCGCGTTTGCCAGCATATCTCCTGAAATACGGGTATCACATCCCACCATGATGGTGGGGCGGTGTTCATTTTCCTTTGTCAGCACCGTAGCTCCCGCCTGTCCAAGCTGCATTGCAAGAAGGGGGGTAAGCTCCTCGTTTGCAACGCCTCTCACACCGTCTGTTCCAAATAATCTTGCCATATTTCTTTTCCTTTCCTGCTGCTATATGCCGGGACCATTATATGCGGGCATATCCGCCTCCATTCTCAGCTGTTGGCTGAATCCGTCGTCCCTGTAGCGGATTCCACCGCGCCTGCGGCGGCTGCCTCACCTGCAGCGGCCGCTTCACCCGCAGCTCCCTGGTCCGCGGTGGCATCTGTCATGACATTCACAACCGCTGTCACCGTACCGATCTGCGTCAGGTTATCCGGGATGGAAACGGTAACCTCCATTTCCAGTTCTCCCTCTGTAAGCGTCGTCAGCTCATTTTCCTGCATCCATGCAGCAACGTCAATGACTCCCGAGAGCTGGGTTACGTCAACCGCATCCAGATTCGCCTGAAGTCCTCTCAGCCGAATGGAAACGCTTTCCTGGGAATCCAGCGTCACCTGATAACCTTCAGGCACATTCAGGATCTGAATCCGGCTCTGGCTCAGCTGTCCCGTCCTGTCAACCAGAGGCTCCACTCCTGCGGTGACCGCCACTCTGCCGTTAAAGCCATCCTCGCTTGTGTTCGTCAGACTCACGCCGTCCGGAAGATACTCCCGGATATCGACCAGCTCTACCACATCCTCCGTAGCTCCTGTCAGATCCAGTTCATCTGCCGGAATCACGATTTCATTCAGATTGGCGAGCGCACTGCTCCTGCCCGCGACCGTTATCCTGTCAGGCGCGCAGGTCACCACTCCGGTAGCCGCGTATCCGGCGGCAGGCTCTCCCGAAGCGGAGGCCGTCACGGGAATCTCCTTGGTCTGCAGAATGGAAATGGATACGTTAGAGGTGCTCACACTCTTCGTAATCCTGCTGCTCGTGATTTCATTGCCGTCCGCATCGTACAGACGGATCGGTTCTGTGATGTTGATGCTTTCCGTCAGGCCTTCCACATTCGCCTCAACCACAGCGCGGTCTACCTGGGATACCAGAGATTCCGGTCCGGAAATCCGCAGGGCATTTCCATCCGTCGTCAGAACATTGTTGACAATATATCCGTCCGCAGGCGTTCCGACCTGTTCAATCTCGATCACCAGCTGCTTCTCCTGGCGCTCCTCCACCTCAAGCCGGACCATATCTATGTTCCCGCTGATTTCAATCTGGCTTCCGAGAGAACGGCTGAGCGACAACCGGATGGGAACCGTATTCGTAAATGACAGCTCAGAGAAATCCGCCGTCGCCGTCACATCTGAAGCATTGATGTTCTCCAGAACGGAGCGGCTTGCCCGTACCGTCACCGTTACCCGGTCCGTATCATCCAGGACCTGGTAAGTCATCCCTTCATCCGTCAGCAGACTGGTATTCTCCAGCTCAACCGGAATGTTTCGGTAAACCTCCGTATCCACGGGGTCATTGATATTCACTGATACCAGCCAGAGCAGCACGGAAAAAATGACGGCCATGATTTTCAGACCGATATTATTAAAAATCTTACTTGGTTTTTTCATCCTTCGGCCGTCCTTTCCAGATCCTGCCCTTTACACTCCTGACCCTGCTCTTTTTCTCCTTTTCTCCATCAGGCTTATTCTGGATCTTTTTCAGCTCTTCCTCCAGCTCCGCTCCGCTTAACCCCCGGGACAGATTGCCTTCATATGCTACGCTGATCTGTCCGGTTTCTTCGGATACGATCACAGTCATGGAATCCGTTGCCTCGGACACTCCCACTCCCGCTCTGTGTCTGGTTCCCAGCTCTTTGCTTAAGGACATATTGTCCGAAAGCGGGAGATAACAGGTGGCGGAAGTGATCCGGTCCCCTCTCACAATTACTGCCCCGTCATGAAGCGGTGTGTTATGTTCAAAGATATTGATCAGAAGCTGGCTGGTCACAATACCGTCAACGGCAATTCCGGTCCGCTCATACTCCGTCAACGGATCGTTCTGTTCCACAACGATAAGAGCCCCCGTCTTTACCTTTCCCATCTCTACGCAGGCTTTTGAAATCTCATGAATCGTTTTGTCCGAAAATCTTCCTTCTCCGTCCTTGCTCTGGTCGAAGGGAAACAGCGAAGAAAGAAATTCCCTTTTCCCCAGCTGCTCCAGCGCCCCTCTCAGCTCCGGCTGAAGAATGACCAGCAGACCGAAGGCACCGTACATCAGCGCATTCTGCGCTATCCAGAGAATGGTATTCATTTCAAAAATAGCCGCAATGAGAATGAAGATCATGATAAAAATCACGCCCTTCACAAATACCCATGCCTTGGTATTCTTGATCCACACCATGATGTGATACACCACGAAGGAAATGATGATGATCTCAACGATATCCGTTATTCTCAATGACGGCACATGTGCCAGATAATTGTCCGCAAAGGATCTGATCAGTTCCATT
>CAJFMW010000070.1 GCA_904392525.1 uncultured Eisenbergiella sp. | reverse complement strand
GTCCAGCCTGCTCCTTGTGATGGTGAAATCCCGCACGCCCCTGTCCCCATAATAGGCCCAGAGCACCGGACGGCCGCCGTTCAGCGCCTCCCAGTGAAAGCCGTCCCGGCTCACCCCGAAATAGACCTGCTCCCCGTCCGGGGTGGTCTTTTCTCTGAAATGTACGAATAGATATGCCTGCATTTCGCCCTCTTTTCCTGCCGCCGACAGGCGGCATTGAATTCATGGAAGAACGGCGTCAGCCGTTCTTTGGCACGAACTCTGTTCGTGCCAGCCTCCATTTTCCTGCCGCCTCTGGCATTATTATTTTTGATTTTCTTAAAATATTTTATATTTTTCTAAATTATATAATGAAAACGCTCTGCAGGCAACTCTCTTTTATGCACAAAAAATTTTTCATTTTTTTCAACACTTTTCCTTTCTCATACGTTTTATTAATGTAATCATACAAGTGGAAAGCAGCCGGAGCTTTCTCCGCAAGCCATGGGTTGTGTGCATATGGTATCATGATTATACTGCACGTAATCTGCCCTGCTTCGCGGGAAATAATATTCCCAGGCCACGGCCCGGGGAAAAATGCCGCCAGTGGGCGGCAGGAAGAGGAAATCCTGATGGATGAATGTCTGTTAGAAAAATTTTACCAGACCTGGTATCATGAGCTGATCCGCTGGTGCAGCCATATGACAGGGGATATGGGGCTTGCGGAGGATCTGGTGCAGGAAGCGTTCCTGCGCGCCATTTCCCATCTTCCACTTCTGGAAACGCTTTCCGAAAAGCAACAGCGGGCATGGTTTTACCGTACGGTAAAAAACCTGTATCTGGACCGGAAACGCCATGAGCGTTATGAAACAGTTGCACAGACGCCGCCCCAGTCCGGTCAGGATATGGAAGAATATGCCATGATTGACTGGGCGCAGCTTTTGGACAGCCTGCCCGGAGATGAGGGAGCCCTGTTTGTCATGCGGTATCTGGAAGGCTATACTTCGGCAGAACTGGGAGAATTTTTCGGCCTGCCTCCCGGAACAGTCCGTTCCAGACTGTCTGATGCGAGAAAACATTTGAAAGCTGCTTTAAAAGTAAACTTAACGCCGTCTGTAACAGCGGCAGAAAGGCGACCGGCGCGAACTGCGTTCGTGCCAAAATTTTAACGCCGCCGGACGGCGGCAGAAAGGTGGTAGTCATGTTGGAAGATTTCCTGGGGAAAAAAATGTATGTGATAAACTGTGATGTCTGTGATGCCAGAAAGGTAAAGGAGGAGGACCTTTCCTCCTATGAAAAAATCATCATCAATGCAGACACGATTCTGGTCAACGAACATGCAAAAAGCGTGTTGAGCCGTCTCCCCATTGTCTGCAATACGGATAACACGCTGGAACTGGAAGGGGAGGTCAACGTCATCTCCCATAATGGGAATTATGAGATCAACGGTTCCACCGCCGTGCCGGAAAACACGTTTCTGTCCGTCAACGGCAGTGTGATAATCAAACCCGGCACCGGAGAAGTGCTCTCCTCCTATGCCGCCGCTTCCGTCAACGGTTCCGTCCTCTGTCCTGCTTCCCTTGCGCCTTTTTTGAACCGTTTTTCTGTCAACGGCACAACGAAATGCTATCCGGACGACTGCACGGTTCTGGACGCCGTTTTCACGCCGGATGCCTGGTTTCCTCTCCGGGCCAGACAGGAAGGCCGTTATTATGTGTCGAAACAGCTGCGGCTGACAGCCGAAAATCTGGATCTCTCCGCCCTTGTTGCCAAACAGGTCCGTTTTGTCACTCCCGCCGCTCTGGTACCGGAAGAAAAGGTGACGGACGCGGTCGCTCTCTTTGATGAAACGGTGAAGCTGACGGTAATCCCCGCCGGATATGCCTTCATTCCCGGAGACGCCGGACTGGATGAAGCACTGCTGGAAAAGTATGGGGGAAAATTTTATATGGACGGCTCTCTTACCGTTGAATCCAAAAACGCTTCCCTGCTGTCCCGACTGGAAAAGCCGCAGATCACCGGAACCGTTTACCTGCCGGAAAGTCTGACGGAAGCATTCCGACAGGCCGAGGCGGAATACGGAAAACTCCAGATCGTCAAAGGAACCACCCTGGCAGGGAAAGCCATGCTGACCCTTGACAACGCTTTGCTTGACGCCTCTCCCGATGGGGTTTCTATTCATAACTGCGGCCTTCTGCGTATCAAAAAGGATGTCTCTCCCGAGCGAATCCTGGATCTTGTCCAAACTTGCAACTGCGGCTGCATCCTCTGTACCCCGGAACAAAAAGGTGCCGTGGAGCTGGTGAGCCGGAACGCGGGCTTCATCGGAGATCTGAAGGAGGAATCCGGTTCCGAAGGAGGCGGAGGAATGCTCGCCATGCTCAAACAGGCAGCAAATACGAAGGTGGCAAATGCGGATCTGTATGTTCTGTAAAATATGATTGCTATTCTGTTGCCCGATTAACAGGGAAGCCGAAAAGTGAATACAGGCCATCCTTTCCGACGAAACAGAGTGCATCTATAAGAGATAACCGCCCGCTCTATCCGGAGCAGGGCGGCTATCTACTATCCCCTCTACATAGCGCCAACACCATGTAATTATTACATCAGCAAGAAAATCTATCTGCGCTCCTTCAGCTTCTCTAATATCGTCATAACGTCCGGCTGCGTTGGAGTGAACTTGATACCACGTTTCAACATACCCATTATCTTTTTCGCTTTCTGCTCAATTTCTCTGGCAGTATGCTCACTCGTCAACATCAGATGATTTCCAGCGATTGTGTATTCCCGTTCTATGTATTCTTCCGTTATCGGAAACATATCCTGTATCAGGAATGCACTCTCTCGGCTGTCGTCCAGTTTGACGATATGGAGAATATCACAGGGTTTCCCAGCTTTTTTCTTTTTTTCCATAATCCGCCTGTATTTATCAATACGGCTGGACAAAGGTATCATCCAGTATATCCCGGTGCTTGTATCTTCAAAGCAGTAATAATGTGGTCTGTTTCCTGCCTTATTTCCTTTGAGATACGGGTCTGGCATATCTTCAAAAAATTTTTCCTTAATAATATAAAAGCCAGTTTTCTTCATTTGCCTGTCCTCATTACGGAAAAGTCCCTCGCCTTATGGCGAAGGACTATACTTTCGACCCGACCATTTATATACCGCATATCGGTCAGCGGTAAACTTTCAACCCGACCATTTATATACCACATATCGGTCAGTGGTAAACTTTCTTTGCACCTACATACTAGCAAGCGCAAAGAGGAAAGTCAATAGAGCTTTCCATTAAAATTTTATGCAGAAAATCGTTAATTATTCCCGTTACACAGTTTTCCTCTCTAATCGTTCTCATACAAACTGTCATGTTCTACAAAGTGATGTCATGCTTTCCCTCCTCTATAGTGTATTCTCTTCCGTTTTCTTCATTCCGGGAATTTCCGGATTTTTCAACATTTTCAGGAGATACTTCTACAGACACAAAGAAGCGGCAGGCCATATCATCCTTCCTGATCTATTCCTTCTCCGTCAGCCGCATCTGCAGCGACATCCCCAATGCCGCCGCAATGCGCACCAGCAGTTCCAGGGACGGATTATAGTTTCCGCTTTCAAATCTTGTAATATTGCTTCTTGGAATTCCTGTTCTTCTGGCGAGCTCCGCCTGTGTTATGCCCTGCGTTTTCCGGCACTGCACATACTGCTCTATGACGAACTGTCTGGTGTTTTTCTGCTCCACCTCTATTAAGATTTTCTGGTCACCTGACAAATAAATATAGTCCATACTATTTCTCATGATGCGCGTCTTCTCCTTCTTCCATATGCGTATTCATATGTTTTCTAACCTTTTTATATTTTGAGCAGAACTCATGTCCGGCAATATAATCTATCCTGTCTGCGCATATAAAATCCGTTCCGGCCTTTGTATTCACCAGTAAAATATCGCCCGGAACAACCGGCGCTTTCAATGTATAGATCCATGTATATCGTTTATCGCTCTTTTTCCTCCATTTTCCATCGAAAAACTCCACATGCCTCCCTTTCACAATCTTTCTCAGCGGCTGTCCGGATACCATTTCACAGACCTCTGCCGGTACACTGTACTTTTGAGCCAGAAGATATGAGATATAACCGTCTCTGAGCTGCCTGTTCTCATCTACCACAATCGCGTGCGGAAGCTCATGCGTTTTCTGATAATATTGTTCGTAATACCATAATTTCTCCGGAGAAGGGTTCGACATCGCGTCTGTCAGGATTTCTTCCATCGGGCATGCATTCGTCAATGTCCCAACCAGAGTATATGCCAGAATATCTTTCAGCCAATCCGTAGTCCGCAATAATTCCTCCGCCTGAAAAACGGTCTGATCGCGTCTCTGTCGGTCCATCGGAACATAGATATTCATGGTACCGGAATATTTCATCCCCACTGTCAGAAGCAGCTCGTCAATCCTTCCGATCACTTCTTCATTCCTGCTTTCGTTTTCCATATCAAGATTTAAATAGACAGATAACGATTCATTCATCAGAGCTCCTCCTTTTCCCGAAAAAGCATCATATACGATACCAAAAATGTATCATATATGATGCTTTTTGTCAAGAAAATTCAATACCCATAATGCCTCGCCTGTGCCTGATAAAGTCTGGCGTATACGCCGTCCTGCGCCATCAGCTCCCCGTGGGTTCCCTGCTGGGCGATCCGCCCCTCATCCAGCACCAGAATCCGGTCGCAGAACTGGCAGCTGCTCATCCGGTGCGAGATGTAAATGGCGGTCTTTCCGTTCACCAGGCGGTCAAAATTTTCATAGACCTGCGCCTCGGCAATCGGATCCAGGGCGGAGGCGGGCTCATCCAGAATAACGAAGGGCGCATTCTTGTAGAGCGCCCTGGCGATGGCCAGCTTCTGCGCCTCTCCGCCCGATAGGGAAACGCCGTCTCCGTTTTCGTGAAACAGCCTGCTGTCAAGCTGTTCCGGGAGCTGACGGACGCGTTCGGCAAGCTCCACCTTTTCAAGCGCCTCCCAGACCCGCTTTTCGTCTCCGCCCTCCCCCGCTGCCACGTTGTCCTTTATGGAGAAAGCCAGCAGTCCGAAATCCTGAAATACCACAGAAAAAATGGAGGTATACTCCCCGTAATCGTAAAGGCCGATGTCCACGCCGTTTAAAAGAATCCTTCCCTGCGTCGGCTCGTAAAGGCGGCAGAGCAGCTTGATCAGCGTGGTTTTCCCGGCGCCGTTTCGTCCCACCAGGGCCAGCTTCTCCCCTACACGAAATTTCAGGCTGATATCATGCAGAATCTCCCGGTCCGTATCCGGATAGGAAAAGCTCACATGATCAAATTCCAGCTCATATTCCCCATCATCCCGCTTCTCTATGGGGAGAGTGCCGTCGTAGTGCATATAGCCGCTGTTCATGAAATCATCATAGCTCAGCACATAATCCAGGCTTCCGCCCAGAGAATTCCAGGTATACATACAGTTGGACAGGGACTCAAAAAAGGTATTGATCGCCCCGATGTACAAAAGCACGTCTCCCACACTGATCACGCCATACCAGGCCTTTCCCACAATCAGGACATAGGCACAGAGGGTTCCGATGCCGCTGATGAGCTGAAAAAGCCCCTGAAGCACGCTGATCTTTTTTCCATCCTTCCAGAGTTCGTCCTCGATTTTTCCGGTGTCTGTACACTTCTTCCAGAGCAGGTCCTGCATGTGAAAAATCCGGATATCCAGCGCGGATTCCAGCGCATGGACAAAGCCCGTGTAATAGACGCGCAGCGACTCCGCTCCTTCCGCCTTTTTCAGAAGCGCAGTTCTCAGCTGTCCGGAACGTGCAGCCACCCGGTTTCCGGCGATCAGCATCACGAAAGACGCCAGGATCAGAAACGGAATTCCCTGCCAGGATGTAAAAAAATTCTGATTTTCATAGTCCATGCTCGCGAACAGGATGATCAGAAAGACCAGGGCCGTCAGCGTGTACAGCCCCATCTCTATCAGATAATAAATCTGGATGAAATGCCTGCGCACATCCGCCCGCTGCGACTGTCTCACCCGACGGATTTTGTCCAGGTTTTCCTTTTTTTCATATTCTTCGTATTCCATCCGGAATGCCTTGTCTGCCGTTCTCTGCCATACCGTATCCCGACAGCTCTCCGAGACCACCTCCAGCGCGTGCCAGCACGCTTTCGTGGTCAGTCCGCACACAAAGGTCAGACCGAGCATCCAGAAAAGCTGCTGCATGGCATACTCCAGCCTCCCTGTCAGCATTCCGTCCAGTATCCTCGCATAGCAGACCATATGCACGAAGGGCACCACGCAGGATGCCGTCGGCCCCAGTAGGAGAATGATGTAGATTTTCTTATGCTCCACCTGAGCCATATTCAAAAAACGGGCCACTTTTCTGATGAATTCTCTGATTCCCATGTTCAGCCTTCTCCTTCCTCCTGCGCCTGTCTGGCATAATATTTTCTCTGCACCTCAAACAGCCTGCTGTATCCTCCTCCCAGAGCCAGCAGCTCCTCATGGGTTCCTTCCTCCTGCACTCTGCCGTTTTCCAGATACAGAATCCGGTCGCAGAACTGCGTCGATGCCAGCCTGTGGGAAATGAAAAGCACAGTTCTCTCTCCCGTCAGATCCCGATACTGTTCATACACCCGGTTTTCGGCCAGCGCATCCAGAGCTGCGGTGGGTTCGTCCAGCAGACACAGCCCGGCCTGCTTATAGAGCATTCTGGCAAGAAGCAGCTTCTGCTCCTCCCCTCCCGACAGCAGGATACCCTCCCCGCTGGTATCTTTTTGAAGAACGGTATGGATCCCCTCCGGCATGGTGGTCACCTTATCCCACAGCTCCACCTGACGAAGAAGCGCTTCACATACCTCCTCTTCCGTCCCGTCATCCTCCCGGCAGCGGACATTTTCGCTGATGGTAGCGGACAAAAGCTGCGTCTTCTGAAAAATGGCCGCAATCCTTTCCCGGTAAGCCTCCAGATTCAGCCGGCCCAGCTCCTTTCCATTGACCAGAATGCTACCCGTATAGTCCGAGTAAAACCCGCAGACCAGCTTGACGATGGTACTTTTTCCCGCTCCGTTCAGGCCTACCAGAGCCAGCTTTTCCCCGGCTGACATGGTGAATCTGAGGTGGGAAAGCACAGGGTTTTCGCTTCCCGGATAGGAAAAGGACACGTCACGAAACTCAATTTCCAGCGGCTCCGTGCCACGAATCAGCTCTCCTTCCTTTTCCGGTCTGCGGTTTTCTTCCTCAATATACTGGCGAAAGTCCGTCAGCCAGTTCTGGATTCTGAGAATCTCCGGAAGGAAAGTGGAAAGCTTATAAAAACGATCCGCAAATTCGGTGGCAGCTCCCAGGTACAGCACCGCCATGGATGCGTTCATTCCCTGACTGATCTGATAAATCAGATAGCCGTAAATCACCCCTTCCCGGAACAGCTGCAGAAACTGTTCCACGATGTTATAAAGAAAATATCCAATACCGATTCGGGAACGGATGCGGGTATACTGCTTATTCGTCCTGCGAAAGACGGTTCTCAGCCAGTCCTGCATCTGATAAAGCCGGATATCCTTGGCAGCCGATACATCAAAGGCCTTATTCTGGATATACTCCTTCGTTACGTTCAGATGTTTCAGCTTCTCCTTTGTCTTCTGTTCATAATCCGCAGCGAGCTTATATCCGGTGAGCTGAATCAGACAGATTCCGCTCAGGAGCAGGATCAGAGCCGGATTCAGGGAAGCGATCATACCGCCGAAAACCAGCACCTTCAGCGCGTTGGCCAAAAGCTGAGAGGTGGAATACCAGAATTCATCCAGTCCGTCCAGAACCGCGAGCTGTGCCATTTTGCGCTCCTCCTGGATTTTTGTCTCCTCCAGTCTTTCATAGCTTAAATCCAGAGACTTGCGCACCAGCATCATGGTAAAATGCTGAATCACAGCTTTCTGAATACGCATTCCAAGAGAGAGCGTGTTAAACAGTGTCTGCGCGCTTCCGACAGCCACATACGCCGCTACCGCCACACAGAGAATCAGAAGCACATTTCCAAGCGGCAGCCTCTGCTCCAGAAGATATACCACATAAGAAGAAAGGATGGTCAGTCCCGCCGCCACAAGCACATCCAGGAGAATATCCGCCCCTGACAGAACGAACAGGGTCCGGTCGGCATGCCACCATTGTGCAAAAAAATATCTGTAATTGCTGAATACCCCGTATTTTTTCCTTTTTCCGTCCATCTTCTACCTCCCCGCCAAAACGTTTTGCACCGAAGCACGCACGCCCTTTTTTCATCCACAAACATATGCGCCGCCAAAGCCGTCCATGTCCAGAATCATTCTATCAGAATACTCCCGGCAAAAACAAAAAAGTGCACGAATGGAACAAATTCGTGCACAAACAGTCCTCACAGGGGAAGAAGAACCTCTGTTGCAAAAACGCCCGGCTCATTTTTCCGATTGAGATATCCTCCATATTTTAAGATCACCCGGTCGATTCTTTTCAGGCCATGTCCGTGGTTTCCCTTTTTCTCAGAGGCCGCTGCCTCTTTGACGTATGCCTCCTGCGGTTTTCTTGTCGTTTCCGCGGTGGCGTTCATCACGCTGATGTAAAGCTGCCCCTTCAGCACGCCGATATAAAGGCGGATAAACCGCTCCGCCGCGTTGTCCACCTTCCCGCAGGCCTCCATGGCGTTGTCCAGCAGATTTCCAATCACTACGCACAGGTCAATGTCGCTGACCGTCAGCTTTTCCGGCACCTCCACCCGCTGCTTCACCTGAATATCCTGGCTGATCGCCAGAGTCAGCTTGGCGTTCAGAATCGCATCCAGATTCACATTGCCCGATTCGACCATCGGCCGGATCTCATCCAGATCCGTTTCCAGCCGGTCCAGATATTCCCGCGCCTCGGTCAGCTTCTCCTCCGCCAGATAAGCCTTCAGCGTCTGCAGATGGCTGTGATAGTCATGCCTCCAGCCGCGCATCCTGGCGTAGATGGAACGGACCTCTTCCACATTCCGGCTCAGGAGCCGGTTCTGCCAGGCAAGCGTCCTGCGTTCCAGCAAATGCCGGAAAAGCCGGACAAATATGAATACTACAATCAGTGCGCCTACGGCTCCGGCCGCCAGCCAGATCACGGACATGGCTTTTTTCTCCCCTCAAAATATGACGTTTCCGATGAAAAGCTTCGTCAGAGCGCTAGGAATCCAGTTTTCTGTAATAGTGCAGAAACGCTTCGTTGGCTTCCTGATAAGCGCTCCGGCTCAACGGCAGCTCCATCCCTTCATCCAGAAAACAGCTCTTTCTTGTTATCCTGCTTACATGCATCAGGTTTACGCAGAAGCTCCGATGAGTTTTCACAAAGACTTCTGCCGGAAGCTCCTCGATCACGGAGGAAAAGGGCTGCTTCCATTCCAGCGTTTCGCCGGATGACTGATGCAGCCTCACATAGTGCCCCACCGCCTCCAGATAAATGATCTGCGAAAGCTCCATTCTCCGGTTCTCTCCCGCCACGGGAAGCACCAGCCAGGCCGGTCCTTCCTTTTTCCTCTCCCGAAGCAGATCCAGGACCGGAAAAAGAGTTTCCTTTGTCACAGGCTTCATCAGATACCGGACGGCATTTACCTCATACCCCTGAAACACATACTCCCGAAGATTGGAAAGAAAGACGATGGCGATGTCCTTATCCGCCCTTCGGATTCTTTTTGCCAGCTCCATGCCGTTCATTCTCCGGACGGCGGGCTCTTCCTCCTGCCCCATATAAATATCCAGAATCAGCAGATCATAGGGAAGGGGGCTGTTCTGTCCGGACAGGCCATGCTCAAACAGAAATTCCTCCGCGCTCCCGAAGCAGGAAAGCGGGCAGCTGATACCGCGCTCTTTCCGATACGCCTCCAGCACCGTTTTCAGGTACCAGGTCTGCTCCTCTTCGTCCTCCAGGCAGGCGATCCGCAGTTCCGTCTTTTCCATATTCCATCTCCATCAGATTACTTCTCTTTCAGCATGATTTCATATTCCGGAATCAGCTTCACCCGGAAAAGCTCACAGCCCTTCTCCACCGGCAGATCATAATATACCCTGTTCTCATATGGATTGGGAATGGGACTGTCAGTGGAATAAATGCGGATGGTAAGCGCGGAAGGACAGCCAAAGCGCTTCAGCGCGATATGCCACTTCTCCCCGTTGGTGAACCAGTCGTCCACCAGCTTTCCGTCCATATAAACCTCTGCCCGGTCTCCCGCGTAGTCAGCCTCCAGATAGAGCTGATGGCAGGCCCGAATCTCCTGGGTTTCTGCACAGAATCCCGCCGGAATGTCCATGCGCACTTCATACTCCCGGTATTCCGTTTTTTCTTCTGATGCGGCGGATGCTTCCTTTACCAGCTCAAAGGAAACGGGCACCTCCACCCTGCCGCTTTCTGCTTCCACAGGCAGACGCTGCGGCTCTCCGGTTTCTCCATAGACCGTCAAAGCGGTTTTCTCCGCCTTTGTGATCAGATACAGCTTTCCGTTCTTTTCGAACAGGCAGTCGTCCACATGCTCCGTGATATACAGGCGGTTTCCAAAACGAAAAGCCCTGTCCGCCTCCTGTTCCGAAAGCACCACTACATCGCAGGCCTTTCCATCCTTCCAGACAAAGCAGGGCGCTTCCGATCCATGCCCATTCCGGATATCCTGCGAATTTCCGTCCGGCATATAGAAGAATATCCGCTCTCCCAGCCGACACAGCAGAAAAGCGTTCGTTGTTTCCAGCTTCCTTTCTCCAAACGGGAAGTCAAAGGGTATCACACCACAGGCTCCATCCGGCAGATTCAGGCGGTCAATCTCCTTCTGATGCTCCCCAAACTGCAGGCAGACAGAAGCCGCCTGATGGTCTTCCATTTTCCTGTGTCTCTGATGGTTATTCACGAACAGGAAGCCCGCGCCCGTTTCCGGGTTCAGCCTCGCCGTCACGCGAAGGGTATGCAGATCATCCGGGGATTCCGGCTGTTTCTCAGCGAAAAAGGTTCTCGTTCCGGCAAGGCTTTCCCCGAAATCCTCCAGCAGCAGATGAAGCTTTTTCAGCTTTCCAAAGCTTGTATTGATTTCTCCGGATTCCCGGATGCAGGTCTGAAAGTCATAACTTTTTACCGGAAGGTCATTGTTGTAGCCGGTAGCCCTGGATTCCTGAAGGGTGCTGTATTTCCCATCCGGATTGATGCCGCCGTGGTACATATAATAGCCAAGCAGGTTGGCTCCGCCTCCCAGCATGCAGATGGACTGGGCCTCGATATCCCTCGGAGAAGGCCAGGTCCGCCTGTGGGAGGTCACCTGAAGGCCGCCTCCCAGCTCCGCCGTCAGATAAGGGCTGATGGAAGGATCAAAGGTGAAGCCGGCTCCATCCTTCCGTTTCAGATCGGAACCGATATTTTCGTCCTGCTTATAGGCAGAAAATACAAAATTGGCGCTGGCCGGCATCTGTTCCACATGCTCTGCCCAGGGAGCGTCCACATAGCCGCCCAGAACAGGAAGGGTTTCCTTGTCCACCACGTAGGCACCGCCCCAGCCCGTCGCCGTATAATAAGGCACATCAAAACCTGCTTCCAGAGCCAGTTTTTTCAGGGTGCGCATGTGTGCCATTCCCTCTTCCCGGTCAGAGGGACCGCCGCAGTGACCGTACTCATTTTCCAGCTGAATGCCGAGGATTGGCCCTCCATCCTTACACATCATTCCCGCCGCCTGCTCGCCCACCTTCTGATAAAAGGTCTCCACCAGCTTCAGATAGGCGGGATCGTTGGTTCTCACCTGCATGGTCTTATCCTGTGCCAGCCAGTCCGGAAAGCCTCCGTTTCTGCACTCTCCATGCGCCCAGGGACCGATGCGCAGCCATACCGGCATATCCGTTCTTTTGCAGGCCTCCAGAAAACCTCTCAGATTCCGGCAGCCGGTAAAATCCCACTCTCCCTTCTTTTCTTCATGATGAATCCAGAACACGTAGGTGGCGACGATGCTCACGCCTCCGGCTTTCATTTTCAGGAGCTCCTCCTCCCAGTCCTCCGGCTCATATCGGGAAAAGTGAAATTCTCCCATCACCGGAAGAAATCGCTTCCCGTTCTTTAAAAAGCTCAGATTGTCCACCTGCCAGAGATTCCCCTGACTGTCCGTTCCACCCATAGGGAGAAGCCTGGTCTCCTTTTGGGTACTGTCAATGATGATTCTGTTCTCTTCCATTTCCCTCTCCTTTAAATGTAGTCTGTATTTTTCTCTTCTGTACTCATACCCACCATACATTCCTTCTCGCAGAACGCAATGCCGTATTTTATGATCTTTTTCATACCCCGGCGCTGGAGGCTGACAGCATATTTCCGTTCCTCGATCTGTTTTAATGCTTTTTCACAGGCTGCTTCCAGATTCCCGTTTTCCGCATACTTCAGCTCAATCACGATCCCTGTCCGTTCCGGGGTACATATGGCGATGTCACTGCAGCCTTCCCCCGACTCCGCATTGGACTGAACCAGCCAGTTCTCCTGACTCCGCAAAAGTCCCAGTACCATACCGTGGTAAAAATTTTCCTTCATGTTCGTCCGTACCGCCGTGTCACGAACACTGATGGAGTCCCACAGGTAATCGTGGAGCATATCCTGGATCACGGACACATCTCCTTCCGGAAACGCTGCACAAAACCGGTTGATTCTTGCAGAATCCGCATGAGTTGTCTCTTTCAGCCCTGTAAATATACTCTCTTTGGAAATCCGCAGACATCCCGTAAGGACGGCAAAATAAAGATCGTCATTTGTCTTCAGCGCATTGCCGAACATATTGCGAATGAGAGAAACCATCTCATCATAATAGCCCGCCTGAAACGCTTTGTCTAACGGGACATCATATTCATCGATCAGCAGAATAACCTTATGGCCATAGTGCTTAAACAACAGCCTGGAAAGCGTTCGGAGACTGTCTGTCAGCACCATATCCGCCATCGTAAACATTCCGTCTTTTATTGCTGTCAGCCCTTGATACAATTCTTTATCCGCCGGTTCGAGCTGGTTGCTCTCTGACAGCCAGCTAAATCGACGGGCCTCATTCCCGATCACCGTTCGCAGAGCCGCTGCTGCCGTTTTGAAATTCGGTCCGTCCACACTTTTCAAACTGATGGAGATCACAGGAAACCGGCCCATATATTCTTCACATAACCGCTTTTCCTGTTCAATTTTCAGGCCATGAAACAGCGTCTGATCGCAGCCGATTTCAAAAAAACATTTCAACATGCTCATATTAAGGGACTTTCCAAAGCGCCTGGGACGGGTAAACAAATTCACCTTCCCCCAGTTCTGCAACAGTTCCGCTATGAACATGGTTTTATCTACATAATAGAAATCCTCAGTAAAAAATTCCTCAAAGTTTTCAATTCCAACCGGAAGTTTTTTCCTTTTCACCCTCCCACGCTCCTTTCCGGCATCAGCAGCGCAGAAAATACGCTCCCGCTTTCCCGTTCTGGCCAGGCGGTCAATGCTTCGCCAGGCTCAGAAAAGGATGCACCGACTGTTATGAATTCACTTTACCATGAAGCCGGCAGGCAGTCAAATTATAAGAGACAGAGCTCCGGCCAGTTCTGCCGCATAAGCTCTGTCTCTTCTTCTGTTATCTCACCATGTTTCCATATACAAGGATATATGAATATATCCTGCACATCATATGCGAAGGCTCGATTGCAACCGCTTCCTTCAGAAATTCCGCGGCCTTTTCGTTATTTCCCAGGCCAATGTTTCCAAGGGCCATCAGGTAATAGCAGTGGGCGCGGTTTCTGAGCGTATAATCGTCGTCGAAGATCAAAAATTCCGGCAGGGATACGGCGAAGTATTCGATCTTCACCTGATCCTCCAGATGTCTCTCTCCGTAATCGATCAGTCGGTAGAAACGGGATCTGGCCTCTCTCACCTTTCCGAGCTTCAGCCAGGCAAGGCCCTGATACAGGATCATGTCCGCGGGCTGGTCATTGTAGTACATGGCTCCCGCA
>CAJFMW010000069.1 GCA_904392525.1 uncultured Eisenbergiella sp. | reverse complement strand
CCAGCCCTTTTCATGCATCTTGCAGAACACTTCCGTCACGGCCTTATTGCAGCCCTCGTCCATGGTGAAGCGCTCTCTGTCCCAGTCGCAGGAGGAGCCCAGCTTCTTTAACTGGCTGGTGATCCTTCCGCCGTACTCCTTCTTCCACGCCCAGGCGCGCTCCAGGAATTTTTCCCGTCCCAGATCGTGCTTGTCGATGCCCTCTTCCTTCAGCTTCTCGATGATCTTGACCTCGGTCGCGATACTGGCGTGGTCCGTTCCCGGCTGCCAGAGGGCGTTGTAGCCCTGCATCCGCTTAAAACGGATCAGAATGTCCTGCATGGTGTTGTCCAGCGCATGCCCCATGTGAAGCTGCCCCGTGATGTTCGGCGGGGGCATCACAATGGTGAAGGGTTTTCTGCTTCTGTCCACCTTTGCATGAAAATATTTTTTGTCCAGCCATTTCTGATACAGTCTCTCCTCAATGCCATGAGGATCATAGGTTTTTGCCAGTTCTTTGCTCATGTTTTCCTCCATGCCGATTCACATAACTTTGCGGCTGTGAAAGCCGATTGCTCCACGCCTTCGTCGTTCCGCAATCGTCGGAGATATTCGCAATCCGGGCTATCGCCCTTCTTGCTCATGTCTCCTTGCCTGGCCGATGTCAATGCCCCCGTGCATGCAAGCATGCCCGTCTGCATCGCCGCCGTCCAGGGCTTTCACACAAAAAAACGCCCTTTACCCGTTCCGGGCAAAGGGCGCGTTCGCGCGGTACCACCTTTGTTCACCGGATTCCTGCGAAATCCGGCCTCGTTGCAACTTCTGTAAAAGTCTCATCCTTTAACGGGGATGAAGCGTGAAAGCTTACTTCCGGTCTTTCGTCCGCAGCATGCGCCGCGTCCTTTTTCCCTGTTCTGCCTTCCGACTCCAAAGCTACCTTCCGCACATCCTGCTTCTGAACCGCCTTCCAGCCTGCGGGCCGTTCTCTCTGTCGAAGAGATATGCGTACTCCTCTTCTTCCTCATCTTTATCAGTCATCCTGAGACGTTTCTGCCGTCAGGTCTGTTTTTACTATAATCAAGCCGGGAGCTTTTGTCAAGCCCGGTTTCCGGCATTTTGCTCCCCTGCAGCCGTTCATAAATTTCATCGATCACCTGGCGGGACAGAAACGTGCGGGAAACGCGTATCATGCCGTACATCGTGTAAGAAAGCTGCTTCAGATGAATGATTTTCATCCTGCCATCGGACAGGCCTGCGTTTTCCAGCTCACAGTTGTTCCCAAATACCGCAAGGGAATAACAGGGAAGCCATTTCATTTCCGGAAGCTCCCGCCTGATGCACTCGATACAGCCGGAAAGCTTCAGAATGGGATTGTAAAAATAGTTCTGGCAGGAGGTATACTTTCCGGTTCCCAGCGTCTGTACCCAGTATTCCTCTTCCGGATTTCCGGAAATCCAGCCGCCGTAATCCTTGGTCTCCAGCACATAAACACCGGTTTCATGGAGCAGGATCACATCTGCCGAAGCCGGACCGTTTTCCGAAAGATAATGCCAGTCGAGCAGAATTTTTCCGTATCCTCCGATGTCCTTCAAAATGGCCGCCGCCTGATCGACGCATTTTTTCTCCCCGCCGTAGGCGACATCATAATAGGAGCTGTGGGACAGCCTTCTTCTGTCCATCCTGCGGCTTAAGTATCCATGATAAAGATATACCGCCATTAAAATCAGTATCAGCCAGGAAACCATACATTCCTCCTGTCCGTTAAAGACCTTCAGCCTCCCATCAGGAGCACGTTTGTTACATAGGCCGCTATTTTTGCCGCACCTTCCCGGTTCAGATGGACGCCGTCGCTGGTATACCGGCCCAGCTCATAGCTCTCTATTCCGCAGTTTCGCAAATCGATCACCGGAATCCCGTGAGCCGCCGCGACCTGCCTGATCCGGCTGTTATAATCCTCCACAGTATTGCCGTTCGCGTTCACCCTGGTGCCCTCCCACGAATTCGTCTCAAGCAGCGTCATGCAATAGATCCGTGCGTTGGGATAAACCGCCTGAAGCTTCTGCAGCATCAGCTCATAGCCCTCCGTAAAATCCCAGATGTAGTGATCGTTCCGGTATGTAGCGGTTCCGGAAAAGCTGCCCAGATCGATGGAATGGAAAAAATCGTTGATCCCCATATACACCAGGATCACATCCGGCGTCATTCCGGTATTTCCCATCAGATCCACGATCCTCCGATTGCTGCAGCCGGCGCTGGATTCTTCCGAACTGGAATCCCCGCACACCGTACTCGCGGAATAAGAACCGTTCGCCAAAAGCTGCATCCCCGTATTCTGAATGACCTGCATCCACCAGGTCTGCGTCACATCCTTAATGTCGTTGTCCGGATCCGGATAAAAGCAGGCATATCCCTCCGGAATCCACCCCTGATAGGTGGAAATGCTGTCCCCCAGAATGGAGACCGTTTTTCCGGCAAGCGGGGCAGCCGGGGTAACTGCAGACGGTACTTCGGCAGCTTCCTGCTGCTGCGCCGCCTGGGCAGCTGCTTCTGCCTGCTGCTGGGCAAGCGCCTGCTGATAGGCGGCAAGCTGGGCGGCATATTCCTGCTGTGCCTGCTGCCATGCGGCAAGATGGGCCGCCATGAGCGCATCCGCCTCTGCCTGAGCCGCTGCTGCCGCTTCCTGAGCGCTTATGTCTGTCTGTACCGCCGTTCCGGCCGTGCTCTGCGGCTCCTGGGCCAGCACATTCAGACCGGCTCCGGGCCTGAAAAGAATGACTGCCGCAAGGAGCATCAGGCACATCATTCTTTTCAAAGTGCTTCTTTTCTTCATGCTGTAGATCCCTTCTGTTTCTTTTTTCCCGTTCTTTGTACTGTTTATTCTCCTATTTTGCCTATTCACAAAACATCTGTCAAGAAAAAAGCTGCATATAGTTTTCCACCAGCAGTTTTCCTATAATTCCGTTGCTTCCGAGGATGCTCCCTTTGTTCCTGAAATCCGGGCTGTTTCCCTCAAAATCCGTAACCGTCCCTCCGGCCTCCTCCACCAGAATCCGTCCGGCAGCAAAATCCCAGGGCTTCAAATTCATTTCAAAAAACGCGTCCGTTCTTCCGCAGGCCACATAGGCCAGGTCAACCGCCGCTGAACCAAGCCTGCGGATGTCCTGGCAGTCCAGGAAGATTTTTTTGAACAGTTCAAAATTCCGCTCTGCGTATTCGTGCTCATAGGGCGCGGTTCCTATGGAAATCAGACATTCCTCCATTCTTGCCGCCCCGCTCACATGGATGGGCTCTCCATTGAGAAACGCCTCGCCCGAGCCAGACACCGCATGGAAAAGCTCCTCCGTATACGGCTGATAGACCACTCCGCAGACCGGTTTTCCTCCATCGTACAGCGCGAGGGATACTGCGCTCTGCCTGAAATCATGAATCAGGTTCGTCGTTCCGTCCACGGGGTCCAGAATCCAGACCGCTTTTGAAAAATCAATTTCACTGTTGTCCTTTTCTTCTCCCATGAACTGCACCTGCGGCCATTCCTGCATGAGCTTTGTCCGGATCAGCTCCTGCACATGAAAGTCCACCTCCGTCACATAGTCCGACACGCCCTTTACATGCACATGGGCCGCTTCCTTCCGGTTCCGGAAAAGCGCTCCGCCCTCCCGGACGATTTCAAAAAGCTTCTGCATCTCAATCTGCATATTCTTCCTCCATTCTGAAACGTTTATCTCAAAAAATCAGAACAAATTCATGATACTTTACCGCGGATGGGAAGTCAATGTACGTTTCACTCCGTCTGCCCTGAAGCCTGAGTGAAAAAGAACAGTACAGCCTCTTGAGTTTCTCTCGTTCTTCTCTTATAATAGAAGCGTTCGCCCCGGAAGCAGTTCCGGGGTTAAGTACCCTGTTTGAAAAAATGATACAAAACGGAAAGGCGGGCCATCTATGAAAACCGGGAAAATGAAAGCCGGAAAAAAAATGGATATGAATCAGATTACGGAGGGGGTTATCTGGAAACAGCTTCTGGTTTTCTTTTTTCCCATCCTGTTCGGCACCTTTTTTCAGCAGCTCTACAATACAACGGACGCCGTAGTGGTGGGAAATTTTGTGGGCAAGCAGGCGCTCGCCGCAGTTGGCGGCCCGGCCTCCACGCTGATTAACCTTCTGGTGGGCTTCTTTACCGGACTTTCCTCCGGCGCCACCGTGGTCATTTCCCAGTTCTACGGCGCCAGACATAAGGATGACGTTCGTAAGGCGGTACATACTTCCATCGCGCTGTCCATCGCGGGCGGCGCTGTCATCATGGTGCTTGGCATCGCCTTCGCCGGTGTTGCCCTTCGTGCCATGAACACGCCGGAGGACATCATGAGCCTGTCCGTCACCTATATGAGAATCTATTTTCTCGGCGTGATTCCGTCTCTGATCTATAATATGGGCTCCGGCATTCTGCGCGCCATCGGGGACTCCAAACGCCCCCTGTATTACCTGATCGCATCCACCCTGACCAACATCGTGCTGGACCTGTTCTTTGTAGTGGTTCTGAGAATGGGCGTCGCGGGCGTTGCCATCGCCACCACCCTGTCCCAGTTCGCCAGTGCCGGTATGGTGATCTATGCGCTGATGAAAACCGATGATATGTACAAGCTGTACCCCCGGGAAATCCGCTTTTCCCCCAGCATCCTGTCCGCCATCATCCGGATCGGCCTGCCTGCGGGTCTGCAGTCCACCATGTATTCTGTCTCCAACCTGATCATTCAGGCCAGCATCAACTCCTTCGGGACGGATACCATTGCGGCCTGGACGGCCTACAGCAAGGTGGACGGCATGTTCTGGATGATCATGAGCGCCTACGGCGTTTCCATCACCACCTTCGCCGGACAAAACTTCGGCGCAGGCAAATATGACCGTATCCGGAAAAGCGTGCGGGTGTGCATGGGCATGTCCGCTTTTACCAGCGTACTTCTGAGCGTCATCGTCATGGCCGGAGGCCGCTTTTTCCTGGGCCTGTTCACAAGTGATCCGGGCGTTGTGGACATCGGAATGTCCATCATCCATGTGATCGCCCCCACCTATATCACCTATATATGTATTGAAATCCTTGGCGGAACCGCCAGAGGCTGCGGCGATTCCATCATTCCCATGCTGCTGACCTGCTTCGGCGTCTGTGTGCTGCGCGTGATCTGGATTCTGGGCATCGTTCCCCTGCACCGTGACCTCGCCACCGTCGCCTTCAGCTATCCGCTGACCTGGGCCGTCACCTCCGTCATGTTCATCGTCTATTATCTGCGCGGGAACTGGCTGAAACGCAATATGCCGCAGGGAACGGAGGCCTGACAGCCTGGAAATGATCCTGCTTTTTTGAAAGGCGTCATTCTTGTACAGAATGACGTTTTTCTTTTTTCTCATTTCCTTTTTCTGGACATTTTTCACAAAAAGAGGTACTATAAAATCAGAAGATGTATTCCGTTCATTCGACTGAAAGGGGGTATCGGTATGGCGAACACCATCATCACCATCAGCAGGGAATTCGGAAGCGGAGGACATGAAATCGGCAAGCGGGCCGCGGAAAGGCTTGGCATCGAATGTTACGACAGCCGCCTCATCCGCATGGCCTCGGAAAAAAGCTGTATCAGCGAGAAATATCTGAAGGACGTGGATGAAAAACGGGCAAATCCCTGGCTCTACACCGTTCCCAGCGATTACGCGGACGAGATGACCGGCTTCGGGCTTCCACTGAACGACATGCTTTTCAACGTGCAGTCACAGATCATCCGCCAGCTCGCAAACCAGGAATCCTGCATCATCATCGGCCGCTGCGCCGATTCCGTCCTGGCGGATTATCCCGGCGTCATTTCCATCTTCATTCATGCGGAATGGAAGGATCGGGTGGCCCGTATCATGAAACGCCAGAACATGAAGGAAAAGGAAGCGGAAGCACTGATCCGGAAGATGGATAAACAGAGGGCGCTCTATTACAACTTCTTCTCCGATAAAAAATGGGGCCGTCCGGAAAGCTTCGACATAATGGTCGACAGCTCCCGCGTAGGACTGGACGGCTGCGTCAGAATGATCTGCTCCTTCTTTGAAAAAAGATGAACCTCACTCCACACCATTTTAGGAAACCGCGCTTCGGGCTTTCCGGCTTGACAATCGGAAAGCCCCCGTCGTATAATGATGCACATCAGCGGATATGGCGGAATTGGCAGACGCGCTGGATTTAGGTTCCAGTGGGAGACCGTGCAGGTTCAAGTCCTGTTATCCGCAGTTCAAAAAAATCTCGTATTTACGCGGAATGGCGTATTTACGGGATTTTGTCTGTTTTAAGTTTACGAATGCTTCGTCACTGCATTCCGAACATCTTTTCTTTCAGATCCAGATAATAAAGATAGTCTTCCTCCTTCACATTGGGAGGGCAGCGATGGTCGCAAAATGGAATATATCCGCCTCTTTCCACCAGAGGAACCAGGGATTCCATATATTTCCGAATTGCCTCCTTACCGGCTCCAAGCTGCATTTTATCAAAGCCGCCCATGATGCGCAGGTCTTTGCCGTATTCCGCCAGAAGCTCTCCCGGATGGGCACAGCCGTTCACCTCGAATGGAAACAGACAGTTAACCCCTCCTTCCATAAAATAGGGAAGCAGAAATCTGACATCCCCGTCGCAATCCACATACCACAGATCAATTCCGTACTGCCGGAGCTTCCGGCTGATTCTTTTATATCTCGGCATAACGACGCTTTTAAAGAAATCCACCGTTACAATCGGCCCGTTTTTAAAGCAGATGTCCTCCCATCCCGAAGCATAATCAAAATCAATACATGGCAGGACCTGATCCAGAAAATGTTCCACCAGCACACAGCAGGTTTCCACCATGTCCTCCACCATATCCGGATAATCATAACAGGCATATGCCAGTCCTTCAAAGGTAAGCATATCCCGGATCTTGCCGATCATGGAACCGCAGTCCACTCCAAGAGGATAATCCCTGTCTGCGGGATGCTGCTTTTTCAAAGCCTCCACATCCACAATCCTCGCCGGATCGTCCACCCGGAATCTTTCCTCCTTGCACTTTTTCCAGTCATCAGGTGTGACGATGGAAGGCGATATATAGTGGGGAATGGTATCATGCCCATCCTTCGGCACTTCCGCAAGAAGCCCATCCCCATTGATCAGAATACGCGTTTTCTCCCTTTCCTCCACGACTTTTTCTCCAAAAGGCGGCCACATCCAGTTTTTTCCGCCGCCTGCAGGGCGGTTTTTTTATTTCCGGAGATGAAAACCCGCAGGATTTCGCTCTCCCCTCCTGCTTCCTTCATCCTTCCTGGCCGGATAAAATTATCATATCACTAACCTTCGATTCTGTCATCCGTTTTCAGACGTCCTAGGCTGATACCATCCGGCCTGTGCCTCCCACATCCGGCAGTATTCTCCCTTTTGTTCCAGAAGCTCTTTATGGCTTCCGCTTTCCACCACTCTGCCCTCCTTCAGGACGATCACCTTATCCGCAATCTTCGCAAGCCCCAGACGATGAGTGATGATGATACAGGTTCTGCCCTCCGCCGCATGGAGAAAGGTCTGATAAAGCCGGCTCTCCTGTATGGGATCGATGGCGGAGGTAGGCTCATCCAGAAGAAGGATTCTGGATTTTTTATAGATTCCTCTCGCGATGGCGATCTTCTGCCACTGTCCGCCGGACAGATCAACCCCGTCAAAATCTCTGGACAGTACCGTCTGCGCATCCGCCTGCAAATCCGTTTTCCACCCGCCGTCAACTTCATTAAGCGCTTCCTCCCAGCTTTCTGTGCTGTGAAGATCTGAGATACGGATATTCTCTTCCAGGGTCAGCTTATACCGGTTGAACTTCTGGAAAACGGCACTGACAGAGGGAAAACAGTTTGTCTTTTCATTCAAAACCTTCCCGCCTATGGTCACACTGCCGCTGTCCGCCGGATAGATTCCCAGAAGAATTCGGGCCAGCGTGGTTTTTCCAGCCCCGTTTTCTCCGACTACAGCCACCGTCTCTCCGTCCGCGATTCTTAAGCTGATATGCTTCAGGCAGTCTGTTTCCGCTTCCGGGTACCGGAATGACACGTCATCAAGGGTCAGGCTTCCGCTTTCTATTTCCACACTTTCCTGCCGGTTCTCAGGGCTTTCCATCAGATTCAGAAAATTGTTTACCCGGCCCAAATTCTGAGAAAGGCATCCAAGACTGTCCCGAAAAATTTCTTCCATCAACAGAAACATCACATCAATAGAAGAAAAAACCGCAGCAAAGGCTCCCACGGAGATCTGTCCGCGGACACAGCCGAAAACCAACATCAGGAGAATCCCGCCGTATGCCAGAAAGCTGAAGCAGTTCAGCCCCAGGCTTATCACCGCCTCCTTCTTCCGGTTTTTCCATGCAGCCCGGTTCCACTTTTTCACCGCCTCCCGGTACAGCCGCAGGAAATACCGGGCCGCTCCAAGCACACGGGTTTCCCTGTAATTCTCCAGGGTGGTCAGGGTCTGTTCATAGGCCTCCGCCTCCCTGCGTGTCGGAGCAATCTGTCTTTCGATCCTGTCGCCGAAGTGCATTTTTACCAGATTGGTCAGAAGCACCGGAAGGAATACCAGCAGAAGAGCCGAAAGCAGCCCCCAGTCCAGCCGGACCATGTAGATGCCCATCAGAGCAAAATACGGGACGTAGAACGTGATGACCGAGTTTGCCGTATCCACCATTTCACAGGCGTCTTTCGCCCCCTCGTCCGCCATATCGATATCGGTCAGGAAACTGTTTTTCTCAAAATCAACCGGCCGCAGCCTGCTGATTTTCTCCTGCAGCAGCACGCAGATGCGTCCATATCCCTTTTCCCGCACCACGTCGGAGTAAAAATTCACAAAGCCGTTCAGAAGCTGGCTTGCTATCTGGCAGGCTATCAGGGCTGCTGCCGTAACGATCACTTCGTTCCTGCCTCCTGTCCCGTCCGCACTGGCAGTGATGCTGTCGAAAAATCGCTGCGTCAGGATGACCACCAAAGCGAAGGACAGCCCATGGAAAATGTCAACAAACGACAGAAGCAGATTTTCCCTCCATGCCGGCCGATAGATCAGCGGATAGGCCTTCCGGAAGGTTTTCCAGAAATTACGATTCATATGCCACATCCTCCTCTACATACCACTTCGCCTGTTCCTCATACATTTTCCGGTATAGGCCGTCTTCCTTCATCAGCCGGGAATGACTCCCCGCCTCCGCGACGCATCCGTTGTCAATCACATAGATGAAATCAGCCATTTTTACGGACGCGAGCCGGTGGCTCACCAGAATCACCGTTTTCCCGACGCTGATCCGCTGAAACCTTCGATAAACTGCGCTCTCATAAATGGGGTCCATAGCCGAAGTTGGCTCATCCAGAATCCGCACAGGCGCTTTGGAGAGGATGCATCTTGCCAGCGCGATTTTCTGCCATTCCCCGCCGGACAGGTCTCCGCTGTCCTCCTTCACCTTTCCCAGAACCGTGTCCACGCCGTCCACCAGCTTTTCCACGATGGAAAGCAGTCCGGCTTCTTCCATGGCGGCATTGAGCTCTTCATCTGTAACCTCACCTTTTCGACCGATGGTTATATTGTCCCTGACGCTGAGCGGATACCTGGCAAAATCCTGGAACACGTTGGAAAGAAAATCTCTGTCAAACGCACGGATATCCTCCCCGTTCACCAGGATTTCCCCCTCATAATCCTGATACAGGCCGTTGATCAGCTTGATAATCGTGGTTTTTCCGGCGCCGTTGGCCCCGACAAAAGCATATTTTTCCCCTGCCTGAATCCGAAAGGACAGGTTTTTCAGGATAGCCCTATCCGTTCCCGGATACCGGAAGGAAACGTTCCGAAATTCCAGCGTCCGGAATTCCCCGATTGTCTTTCCGAAAGGCTCCATGACACCGGAGCGGACCATGGCGTGTTCTTCGGCCGGTGCCTGCTCTGCTGCTGCCAAACGGTCCTCCGGCATGGCAAGCACTTCAGAAAGCTCCTGAAAATACTGGTTATACCAGGCAATCCGGTCGATGCTGTAGGTCAGATCCCATGACATATTCTGTACGATGCCGAACACCGCATTGGTCAGGGCCATGAACATGCCCAGGCTCAGTCTGCCTTCCCATGTCAGTGGAATCGTAACTGCCAGGAAAACGGCGGACACCACAATGACTGCCATGCTCCCGGTTTTCATTTTCACAAACCACTTCAGGCGGATTCGGGTGGTATATCTGCGCGCCGCTTCATACTGTTCAAGAAAACGTTTCCGGTATTCCTCCTGATACCCAAAAATCGTCCGTTCGTCCACGTACTCCCTTTTTTTCAGCATTTCATGATAGTATTCGTTCCGTCTGCCCGCCTTCGTCATGTCCGCCTGCGCTTCATAATCTTCCTTCCCGCTCTTCATGGCAACGCGGAAACAGGGAATGGAAACGGCAAGGATGACAAAAGCCAGCCACCAGACCTGTGTGAACAGGATCACAAGGATTCCGCCCGCCTTTAATATCAGCTCCAGCAGCCACAAAAGACTGCCGTATGCCTCCCGCACACGCCCCTCCGCGTTCGCATTCACCCGTGAGATTTTATCCCGTACGCTCCCGTTTTCCATGGCCGCATAATTCAGGCGGCTGATTTTCTCCACCACACGGGGCTTAAACACAGCCCTCAGTCTCAGCTCCATATGCTGCTCCAGAAGGTCTGTCATGCTTTTGGATATCCAGCTGAAAGCGACCAGCGCCACAAGCAGAAGAACAAGGAAAAGAATTTCTTTCTCCTGCATCCCCATCGCTCCGGCCGCGGTCACCCTATCTACAAACGCCGCAACCGCCAGCGTCTGCATGGTTGGAACCAGTGCCTGCAGAAGCCGCAGAAGAAAAAACAGCCCGGCCGCTGCCGCATCCGCCTGAAATACGATTTTTACTGCATCCAGCGCATGTATTTTTTTCAAACTTCCGTCCTTTCCGCAGTCTGCCCGAACTGCTCCCTGCTCTTCACCTTATCCCACTGCGCCTTTCATCTCTCCGCCCGAATCGTATACGTGGCGCCCCAGTTTTTCAAAATCCTTACTCTGGAAAATCCCGCCTCCCTTAAATGCTCCATCTCATGCTCCACCGTCAGAGGCGTGTCATAATGATAAAAACCATCATCCGAAATATTCTGCTCCCGCTTCATCTGTTCGAAGCTGCGGAAATATTCCCTTTCCAGTTCATCTGACTCCGCGAAATAATCGGTCAGGATGAAAAAACCGTTTGCCTTCAGAGCCCGGCACAGCTTCCGGTACAGAAACGTTTTCTGCTCCCCTGTAAAATGGTGCAGGGATTCCACCGATACGGCGGCATCGTATGCCTCTTCTTCCAGCCGGACGTCAAAATAGGAACCATGAATCAGACGCAGCTTCTTATCTGAACATTTGTCCGGAAATTTCTTCGCAAGCGCTCCGAGCATGGCTTCCGAAAGATCGATTCCCGTCACACACGCTCCGGGGTTACGCGCAAAATATGCGTCCAGCTCCAGTCCGGTTCCACAGCCCAGATCCAGAACCTCACAGCCTTTCTCCAGAGGAAGCTGCGCGGCGGTAAACGGATAAAATTCCCGTGCGCCCTCTATTGCAGAAAGCATGTGTTCCTCATATTCTTTCAGTCTGTTTTCAAAGAAGAGATCCATTTTTTCCAGCATATATTTTTCTCCTGTTCTGATCGCTCAACCGGCCGCCGTCCGGGGCCTTTTCCATTTTTTATTCTATCAGAAAAGCGCCCGGCAGGCCGCCTCAATCACGGATCAGAAAAATGTTTGAGAACCGCTCACAAAAAAACCGACACAGCCACTCAGCTGCATCGGTTTCCTGTACTTTTCCATACTTTTCTATACCGGCATCGTCCATACCACAGGCGCATTTCTGTCACAGACCAGGATTCCATCCCGCACCTCAAGCTGTGCCACCTGAACCACAGCCCTGTTACGTTCCCGCTCCGTCAGGCTGTCACTCCCGGCATCCGCCGTCTTTCCTTCAACTGCATACGGATGACAGAAGTAGAAAATATAGGCACAGCCATCCTTCACAAGCACGTCCGCATGATGGGCAAAGCCCGCATCCATGGGCCGCGTTCCCGATTCACGCAGAATATCCGGGCAGCGCGTCCAGTTTGTAAAATCTTCAGAGCGGTAAACTGCCAGGCCGTTCCAGTAATCGGAAATCATCCATTTGATGCCTCCCAGTTCAAATACGTTTGGACCTTCCTGAGCACAGTCCGTAATTTCCGCTCCCAGCACTTTCCAGCTGTGGAGATCGCGGCTGATGGCCGCAAAGGTACGGCTGTCCCTGTTTTCATCCTTATACCACATTTTATAAAGGCCGGGCTCCACCTCATAAACACAGGCATCAATCACACGTTCCGAATCCAGCTCCACTCTGCCGAGGAAACGCCAGTCCCAGAGATTGTCAGAAACATAATGGAGCATCTGCCTGGGATAATTCCAGTCCGTCGGAATGCCGGTGATATAGGAAACGTACATATGATACGCCCCTTCCGCACGGATAATTTCCGGCGCCCAGAAGGTGTTGTGTCCTCTCTCAATATCCAGCCCTTCCAGAGTTCCCCGGTAGAGCCATTTGTTTCCGTCCGCGCTGGAGGCGACGCCGATCTTCGTCCCGTGCACCCAGGACACGCCGATGGTGGGTGCGTCCGCTCTTCTCTGGGTGTAAAACAGATACCATTGTTTTTCTTCCTCACTCCAGATCACAGTCGGATCTGTGGGACAGTCGTGAATGGGATCCCGAAAGAGCGGGGATGGAAGGGTGATTTGTTTTGTGTTCTGCATGTTGTTTTCCTCCTCTTCTGTAAGAATCAGCGGCGTATTTCATGAAACGCTGCTGTTCCGATTTCATCATAGCAGGGGAAATATTTTCATGCAAGATTTCTGCTTTCCCTATTGACTCTCTCCCTCCCATCTGCTATATTGAATTTACTACGACAGACGTAGTATGACAGTCGTAGTAAATTATTCCCGAAAAGGAGGCTTTTCCCATGATCAGCAGCGACGTTATACGTGGCTATAACGACACTTTTATTCTGTTTCTTCTGCTGGATGCGCCCTCATACGGCTATGAGATTTCGCGGCAGATCCGCCTCCTCACCGATGGAAAATACATCATCAAGGAAACCACCCTCTATTCCGCCTTCACCCGTCTGGAAAAGAACGGCTATATCGAATCCTTCTACGGAGACGAAACGGGGGGCAGGCGCAGGACATACTATCGGATCACTCCCGCAGGAAGGACATATTATGCGGAAAAATGTGAGGAGTGGCGTGTCACCAGAGAAGTGGTAGAGCACTTCATCTGCAGCTGATGCCCCGATACACATATCCGCGCCAATCGCTTCAAACGATCCGTATTTCATCAAACAAACCGCGCTCCCTGGGAGCGGAAAGGATTTCTTATGGAAACGATCAGAACCTATCTGGAAAACATGTTCTCAAGGCTCCCCCAAACACCCCAGATCATCCGTCTGGAAAATGACATGCTCCGCACCATGGAGGATAAATATGAGGAACTGAAAAACGAAGGGAAATCAGAAAATGAAGCAGTCGGAATCGTCATTTCCGAATTCGGGAATATCGATGAACTGCTGGAAGAACTGGATCTGAATCAACCGGAAAACGGCACGCAGGGAAATTCCGCAGGAAGCACAGAGAGCGGTCCGGATGCCGGCCGTTCCGGTCAGGATGACTTCCGTTCTCAGGCCATCTATCTGGATCAGGAGCAGGTGGAACAGATTCTCCGGGACAAAACCCGAATCTCACGGATCAGGGCATTTGGAATCAGTCTGTTTCTGCTCGGCCCGGCCTTTCTGTTTCTGGTCAGAGGACTGCTTCTGTCCGGCGGGCTGCTGCAGAACCCCGGCACCAGGACAGGCGGACTGCTCCTCATGATTCTTCCTCTTGCTGTCTGCCTGATTCTGGGGCTGATTCTTACTATCTATGCAGGCTCTCTGTCCGCGCAGTACCGGCCTCTGAAGGAGGCTCCTCTCATCATCGCGCCTTCCCTCAGAGACCATATCTGCAGGCAGCGCGAGGAATTTGCCCCGCAGTATGCGGT